>NZ_BAAGYY010000024.1:0-117098 GCF_054779015.1 Flindersiella endophytica | reverse complement strand
CCGCCGTGGCGGCCGCCGCCGCAACCGTGGCGAGGCCGACGACGGCGACGACACCAAGTCCGAGTCCGACGACGAGACGAAGTCCGACGACGACGAAAACGACTCCGACGACGACTCCGACGACGAGGGCAGCGCGAGCTCCCGCCGCAGGCGTCGCCGCCGCAGGCGGAAGGGCGAGCCGATCGAGTCGTCGCCCGACGACCCGGCGTCCACCGTCGTCAAGGTCCGCGAGCCCCGTAAGTCCGAGTCCGCCGTCTCCTCGGTGGAGGGCTCGACCCGGCTCGAGGCCAAGAAGCTGCGCCGCCGCGAGGGCCGCGAGGCCGGCCGGCGTCGCCCGCCGATCCTGACCGAGGCCGAGTTCCTGGCCCGCCGCGAGTCCGTCGACCGCTCGATGACGATCCGCCAGCGCGGCGACATCACCCAGATCGGCGTGCTCGAAGACAACGTGCTGGTCGAGCACTACGTCGCCCGCCAGACCCAGACGTCGCTGATCGGCAACGTCTACCTCGGCCGGGTGCAGAACGTCCTGCCGAGCATGGAGGCGGCGTTCATCGACATCGGCCGCGGCCGTAACGCCGTCCTGTACGCCGGTGAGGTCGACTGGGTCGGCCTCGGCCTGGAGGGCCAGCCGAAGCGGATCGAGTCGGCGCTGAAGTCCGGCCAGACCGTGCTGGTGCAGGTCACCAAGGATCCCATCGGCCACAAGGGTGCGCGGCTGACCAGCCAGATCAGCCTGCCGGGGCGTTACCTCGTCTACGTGCCGCGCGGCTCGATGAACGGCATCAGCCGCAAGCTGCCCGACACCGAGCGCAACCGGCTCAAGCAGTTGCTGAAGGACATCATCGCCGAGGACGCGGGCGTCGTGGTGCGCACCGCGGCCGAGGGCGCGAGCGAGGACGAGCTGTCCCGCGACGTCTCGCGGCTGCGAGCCCAGTGGGAGTCGATCGAGAAGGCAGCGGAGAGCGCGAAGGCGCCCGAGCTGCTCTACGCCGAGCCCGACCTGCTGATCAAGGTCGTCCGCGACCTGTTCACCGAAGACTTCACGCGGCTCGTCATCTCCGGTGACGACTCGTGGGACATGGTGCAGGGCTACGTCAAGCACGTCGCGCCGCACCTGGCCGAACGGCTCGAACGCTGGACCTCGCCGGAGGACATCTTCGCCGCGTTCCGGATCGATGAGCAGATCATCAAGGCGATCGACCGTAAGGTCTGGCTGCCGTCCGGTGGCTCGCTGATCATCGAGCGCACCGAGGCGATGACCGTCATCGACGTCAACACCGGGAAGTTCACCGGCTCCGGCGGCAACCTCGAGGAGACCGTCACCAAGAACAACCTCGAGGCGGCCGAGGAGATCGTCCGGCAGCTGCGGCTGCGCGACATCGGCGGCATCATCGTGATCGACTTCATCGACATGGTGCTGGAGTCCAACCGTGACCTGGTGCTTCGCCGGCTGGTGGAGTGCCTCGGACGTGACCGGACCAAGCATCAGGTCGCCGAGGTGACCTCGCTCGGGCTGGTCCAGATGACCCGGAAGCGGATCGGCACCGGCCTGCTCGAGTCGTTCTCCGAGCCCTGCGAGGTGTGCAAGGGCCGCGGGCACATCGTCCACCTCGACCCGGCCGAGACCGGCGGCGGGCAGCAGCACAACGGCTCGTCCGGCGGCTCCTCCGGCGGCTCGTCCTCGCACAGCGAGGAGAGCGGTGGCGGTCGCCGCAGCCGGCGCCGGCGCGGGCGTGGCGGTGGCTCTTCCGGCTCCAACGGCTCGTCCGATCACGACCATGATCAGCACGATCAGGAGTCCGACGACGGTGACAGCGGCTCCGACGCCGCCGAGACCGGCGAGGTCGCTGACGGCGCGGAGCGCGGCAGCGCCGTCGAGGCGGTGGTGAGCGCCAACGGCACAGCGTCCGACGACCTGGACGACGAGGCACCGACGCCTCGTGAGGACGAGGACAACGCTTCGGTCTCCGAAGCGCTGGAACCGTCCGTCGAACCGGTCGACACCTCGGACAGCAGCTTCGTGCAGGAGGAGGCCTCGTCCACGCCAAGCGTGGCCGCGTTCTCCGCCTCCGGCCCAGGTCGGCGGCGTCGCCGGCACTGAGCGGGAGCCGGTTTGGTTCGGCTGGCGGGTATTCGGTACGCTTGTGTGTCGGCACTATTTCGTGCTGTCCAGACTTTCTCAGGCCCACGCCTGAGGGCCCTTGGAAAATCCGATGGAAGGATCTGCGGTGTACGCGATTGTGCGAAGTGGCGGACTCCAGCACAAGGTCGCGGTCGGCGATGTGCTGAGCGTCAACCGGCTGACCGAGGAGCCGGGCGCCACCGTGCAGCTGCCGGCGGTCCTGCTCGTCGACGGCGACTCCGTGACGACCGACGCCGCGAAGCTCGCCAAGGTCTCCGTCACCGCCGAGGTGCTGGGCGACGCCAAGGGTCCCAAGATCGACATCGGCAAGTTCAAGAACAAGACGGGCTACCGCCGTCGTCAGGGGCACCGCCAGTCGCTCAGCCGGCTCAAGGTGACCGACATCAAGGCCAAGTGACCCCAGCCCACGGTTAGTAGAAGAAGAGGCTTGAAGAGATGGCACACAAGAAGGGCGCCTCGTCCTCCCGCAACGGGCGCGACTCCCAGTCGAAGCGGCTTGGTGTGAAGCGTTTCGGTGGCCAGCTGGTCAACGCCGGCGAGATCATCCTCCGCCAGCGTGGCACCCACTTCCACCCGGGCGTCAACGTCGGCCGTGGCGGCGACGACACGCTGTTCGCGCTGGCCGCCGGCTCGGTCGAGTTCGGCACCAGGCGTGGTCGCCGGGTCATCAACATCGTCCCAGCTGACTAAGACCGCACCCCAGCAGCATTTTTCGTGGGAAGGGCGGGCCACTGGCCCGCCCTTTTTCCGTTGAGTAGGGCAAAGCAAAGGAGACAACGGTGGCGGTTCCGACGTTCGTCGACCGCGTGACGCTGACCGTGGTCGGCGGCAACGGTGGCAACGGTTGTGCGTCCGTACACCGGGAGAAGTTCAAGCCGCTCGGCGGCCCGGACGGTGGCAACGGCGGGCGCGGCGGCGACATCATCGTGCGGGTCGAGCCGAACACCACGACGCTGATCGACTACTACCACTCGCCACACCGCCGGGCCGGCAATGGCAAGCAGGGCATGGGCGACAACCGCGCGGGCGCCGACGGCGACGACATCGTCCTGAAGGTCCCCGACGGCACTGTCGTCTCGACGCCCGACGGCAAGGTGCTGGCCGACCTGGTCGGTGAGGGGACGACGTACGTGATCGCGGCCGGCGGCCGGGGCGGGCTCGGCAACGCCGCGCTGGCCTCGTCGCGGCGCAAGGCGCCCGGGTTCGCGCTGCTGGGCGAGCCGGGGGAGCAGCGTACGGTCGTACTCGAGCTGAAGCTCGTCGCCGACGTGGGGCTGGTGGGCTACCCCAGCGCGGGCAAGTCCAGCCTGATCGCCGCGCTGTCGCGGGCACGGCCGAAGATCGCCGACTACCCCTTCACGACGCTCGTACCCAACCTCGGCGTCGTGACGGCCGGGGACGTGACGTTCACGGTCGCCGACGTGCCCGGGCTGATCGAGGGCGCGAGCCAGGGGCGCGGGCTCGGACACGACTTCCTGCGGCACATCGAACGCTGCGCGGCGCTGTGTCACGTCGTCGACTGCGCGACGCTGGAGCCGGGGCGTGACCCGCTCTCCGACATCGAGGTGATCGAGGCCGAACTCGAGGCGCACGGTGGCCTCGAGGACCGGCCGCGGCTCGTGGCGCTCAACAAGATCGACGTACCCGACGCGCGTGACCTGGCCGACTACGTCCGGCCGGAGCTGGAGAAGAAAGGCTGGCAGGTCTACGAGATCTCGGCGGCCAGCCGGCTCGGGCTCGCCGAGCTGTCGTACGCCATGGCCGCGCTGGTGAAGCACCGCCGTGACACCACACCGGTCGCCGAGCCGACGCGGATCGTCCTGCGGCCGAAGCCGGTCGACGACGAGGGCTTCACCGTACGCCGCGAGGGCGAGGTGTGGCGCGTCCGCGGGCCGCGGCCGGAGCGGTGGGTGCGGCAGACCGACTTCGGCAACGACGAAGCGGTGGGCTACCTCGCCGACCGGCTCAACCGGCTCGGCGTCGAGAGCAAGCTGATCTCGCTCGGCGCGCAGGTCGGTGACGCCGTGGCGATCGGGCCGGAAGAGAACGCCGTCGTCTTCGACTTCGACCCGACGCTCGACAGCGGAGCCGAGCTGCTGCGCGGTCCGCGTGGATCGGATCCCCGGCTGGAGGGTCGGTGACAGCGGACCTACGTTCGGACGTCGTCGACGCGGCGCGCGTCGTGGTGAAGGTCGGGTCGTCGTCGCTGACGACACCGGCCGGCGAGATCGACCAGGCCCGGATCGAAGGTTTGGTTGACGCGGTGGCGCACCGGCGCAAGGGCGGCACGGAGGTCGTGCTGGTCTCGTCCGGCGCGATCGCCGCGGGGATCGGGCCGCTGGGGCTGCGTTCGCGGCCGCGTGACCTCGCCACCCAGCAAGCGGCGGCGGGCGTCGGGCAGGGGTTGCTCGTCCACCGCTACACCGAGGCGTTCGGGCGCTACGGCTTCCGGGTCGCGCAGGTGCTGTTGACCGTCGACGACGTGACGCGGCGGTCGCACTATCGCAACGCGTTCCGTACGTTCGCGCGGCTGCTGGAGCTCGGCGTGGTGCCGATCGTGAACGAGAACGACTCCGTTGCCACACACGAGATCCGCTTCGGCGACAACGACCGGTTGGCGGCGCTGGTGGCGCATCTGGTGCACGCCGAGCTGCTGGTGCTGCTGTCCGACGTCGACGCGCTCTACTCCGGGGCGCCGCACCGGGCCGGGTCGCAGCGGATCACGGACGTACGCAGCGAGCGGGATCTCCAGGGCGTGACGCTCGGGAAGAACGGCTCCGGCGTCGGCACCGGCGGAATGCTCACGAAGGTCGAGGCGGCGCGGATCGCAACACAGGCAGGGATTCCGGTGGTGCTGGCCGCAGCCACCGAAGCTCCATCGGCCCTGTCCGGCGAACGCGTGGGCACACACTTCCACCCGACCGGCCGCCGCCGCCCGACCCGGCTGCTGTGGCTGGCACACGCATCGACCCCGCGCGGCCGCCTGGTGCTGGACGCCGGAGCGGTGCGAGCGGTGGTGGAGCGAAAGGCGTCGCTGCTGCCCGCCGGCATCACAGTCGTCGAGGGCCAGTTCGGCGCGGGCGACCCGGTGGACCTGGTCGACCCCGAGGGGCGGACAGTGGCGCGCGGCCTGGTCAACTACGACGCCGCCGAGCTGCCTGGGCTGTTGGGCCGCTCAACCCGCGAGCTGGCCCGCGAGCTCGGTCCCTCGTACGAACGCGAGGTCGTCCACCGGGACGACCTGATCGTGCTGCCGAAGCGCTGAGCGCGGTTCGGGTCAACAGAATTCAGGTGCGCCCGGCGATCGCCGGTAGTTACGCTCCACCGATGCGCCTGGACTTCGACGCGCTCGTCGCCGCGGTGACGCGAGAGCAGCGGGGCGTCGATCTTTCCGGGGCGGTACTCCGGTCGGGCTGGGAGAACGTCGTACTTGAGACACGGGACGACTGGATTTTGCGGTTTCCCCGCGCCCACGTGGATTTCGAGCGCTCGCCGGGTTCCTGGCCGCCATGCATCGCTCGCTCACGGCCGAGGAGATCGAGGAGCTCCAGATCCCCGAGCTCGGCGCCGAGCGCACACCGCCGTCGATCGATGAGCTGCCTCCCTCCGTACGCGACTTCGCCGTTGATCTCCTCGCGGAAGCCGACGCGCTTCGGGTCGGCCGCGAAGGTACGTCGAGTGTCGTGCTGCACGACGACTTCCACTTCGGCAACCTGGTCCTGACCGAGCCGGTCGGCGAAGTCCTTGGCGTATGGGACTTCTCCTGCGTCTCGACGGGCGACCCGAGCAACGACCTGCGGTACATCTCAGGGGTCTCCTCGGATCTCCTGCACCGAATCGCGAGGCACTACGAGGAGCTCACCGGCGTCGGCATCGACACGCGGATGGCGACGGTCTCGTGCCGGATCGAGATCCTCTTCGACGCGATTGAGCTGGGACAGATTGCCGAGCTCACGGACACCGTCCGGCGCTGGCAGCGCGCCGACAACGGCGAGCCGCTCGACGGGTGAGCCCGGCCCGGGCCGGCGGTCGATGCCCGGGCCGGCGGCGGCGGTCAGCGGCTCCAGAAGCGCTTGCGTTCTGGTGCCGGCCGTCCGCTCGCGCTGACTCCACCGGCGCCCGGGGTGGCTTCGCCGGGGTTGGGGCCGCCCCGCACTGGGGCGTCGGCGAAGGGGGTGAGGACGTCGGTGGAGCGGGTCAGCAGGCGCTCGGTGTCGGCGGCGGTGGGGGCGGGGATGCGCTCGTAGGCGGCCAGGTCGCTGACCAGCTGCTGGATTGGGCGCAGCGTGAGCGCGTCGACGCCGGCTTGGGTCAGTTTGGAGGCCAGCGCTTCCAGGTCGGCGCGGAGCTCGGCCAAGACAGCCGGGCGCTGCTCGGCCGTGGCCTCGGCCAGCTTGCGGAGGTAGGTGGTCGCCGTGGTGCGGAGCTCGGGCGGCACGACGTCCAGCTCGAGGCTGTCGTCGTGGCCGGAGAGCTTGCGGCGGACGCCTCCGACGATTCCGCCGGCCGCACGGGCGAACGTCTGGACCCCGCCGCCCGGAGGCATGCCGGACGGGGCGGCCATGCCGCGGGTTGCACCACCGAACGAAGCCGCCTGCATCATCGGTGCGGGCGCGGCGCCGTAGCCTCCGCCGTATCCGCCGGCCAGGGCGTTCGGGTCCCAGCCCTGTGGCAGGTCGACCGGCTGGGTCACCTTGCGCAGCTCGCCGCCTTCGTTGACGACGCGGGAGTCGATCGCGACGTAGGCGGTGAAGCGGCACAGTACGCCGAACCGCAGCGACGTCTTGACGATCTGCTGCTCCAGCGCGTCGAGGTTGTCGCCGCCGTTCGCGGTGACGTAGCGGTCTTCGAGGTCGCGGAGCCTGGCACGCGCCCATACGGCGCCGAGCGCGGGACTGTCGTCCTGCTTGGCGACCAGGTGCTGGCTCCACGTCTCGCCGCCGGCGGCCCGGCCGCTGACGGTCAGCGCGCCCGAGGCGGAGCCGCGGTAGCGGCCGGTGATGAGCACGGCGGCGCCGGCGTAGAGCGCGGGCAGTGGTGTCGGTGTGAGCGAGTCGGGCACGAGTTCGAGACCGTCGCCGGTGACGGTGAGGCCGGTCACCAGCGGGGTGCCGATCCGGCGGTGGATCGCCTCCATCGCCTCGTCGAGGCGTTCTTCGTTCTCGACGAGTTCGTAGTGGCCACCGCCGAGCGTGGCCATCCGGCGCAGGAACGCCTCGTTGACCGCGACGTCGATGCCGACGGTGTGGATGCGGGCGTCGGGCAGCTTGGCCGCCACCTCGCGCAGGATCTGGTCCTCGTTGCCGACCTGCCCGTCGGTGACGAGGACGAGCACGCGCTCGCGTTCGGCGTCGGTGTGGTTGAGCAGCTCGGCGGCGCGCAGCAGCGGGCGCAGCATCTCGGTGCCGCCGCGGGCCTGCAGACCGGCCAGATGCTCGACCGCGCGGAACCGATGGCGGTCGGTCGCATCGACCAGGCCGTCGGGCAGGTCGGGCGGCGTCTCGATGTGGTTGTCGAAGGCCAGTACCGCGAACCGGTCGGCGCCGGTCAGCGTGTCGACGATCCGCGCGGTGGCGCGCCGGGCGGCGACCATCTTCTTGCCGCCCATGCTGCCGGACCGGTCGAGGACGAACACGACGTCGCGGGGACGCGTGGTGGCCGCCAGCGCGGGCGGCAGGACGGTGAGTGCGAACGTGCCCTCACCCTCGGCGGCGCCTTCGCCGTCGGCCTGGTCCTCGGCCTGGTCCTGGTCCGGCGTGACGATCAGCGAGTCTGTGACGGCGTCGTCGGAGCCGAGGCGTAGCCGGAGGATGAAGTCGCGGTCGGCCCGCTCGCCGGGGTGGACGCGTACGGTGAGCCGGCCCGACTCTCCTGCTTCCTCGGTGGCGATCGGGTGCAGGCTGGACGCGACGTCCGCCAGCGGCAGCCCGGCAGGATCGATCTCGGCCGTGATCGAAAGCTCAACGGGGGAAGGGAATCCGGGCAGCAGCACGGGTGGGGTGATCCGGGAGGCGTCGGGCACCTGGTCGGTGTCGGGCTGCGTCCCGCTGCCGACCTGCCCGCCGGGCAGTGGCATACCGGGGATGTAGCGAGGGGCGACCACCAGCGGGAACCGGACCGTGACGGTGCCGTCCTCGAAGCTGAGCCGGCCGGCCAGCGTCAGCCGCACCGACACCTGCTCGCCGGGCACGATGTTGCCGACCCGCATCGTGAAGACGCCGGGCCGCTCCTCCTCGGCGATCGAGGCCCGCTTGCCCTCGGAGATCGCGCGGTCGTAGTCGGCGCGGGCCTGCTCGCGCTCGCGCAGTACGCCGTCGACGATCCGGTCGTCGGCCTCCATCCGCAGCGACGTGACGGCCGCGCGATCGGGCAACGGGAAGATGTAGGTGGCCTCGAGCGGCTCGTCGTAGGGGTTGCGGAACGTCTGGACCAGCTCGGTGTGGATCGCCAGACCGGTGGTGGAGAGCCGGACGTCGAGCTTCTCGAGCGGGAGGTTGCCCTTGGCCGTCGACAGCGCACCGAACCCGTCGTCGGGCGCACTGGTCGGCGGCGTGTCGAGCATGGTGACGGTGGTGGTCATGCCGGCTCCTTCGTTCGGGTGTGATCAGAAACGAGGCCGCGACGAACCAGCGCGTCGAGCAGGGGAGCGGCGGCTTCTCGCAGGGCTTGGACGTCGTTCGCGTCGATGACGCTGGTCGGATGATCGAGGACGAGCAACACACCGTCGGCGAGCCGGAGCCCGTGCACGGCGTCGTCGGCTGCCGCCCGCTCCTGGCCTGCCTCGCTGGACGTGGCCGGCGCACCTGCGGCTGCTGGCGCACCTGACCTGCGTGCGCTCGCCGAGCCGCCGAACGATGCTCGCTCGACCGCCCTGGCGGGTGGCTCGCCAGCGGCGGCTCGTTGAACGGAAGCTGCCGGGCTGCCGTGGGACTCGCTACCGGCGCGAGTGACGGCGCCGGCTCGCTGGGCGGGGTCGGCTGGGCCGGTCGGCGCTTCGTCAGCGGTGGGAGCAGCGGCTCGTTGAACGGAAGCACCCGGATCGCTAGGCGACTGGGGGACAGCGGGATCAGGGACAGCTTGTTCGGTGACGGCCCCCTGGGCGGAGGCGGCCGAGCCGCTGGGCTGCTCGCTGCCGGCCGGAGCGGCGGTGGCTTGTTCGGCAGGGGTGACCGGGCTGCTGAGCGGCTCGCCGGCGGTCGCGGAAGCGGCGGCGCGTTCGGCGGGCGTGGCTGGGCTGCTCGCCGACTCGTCGGCGGTAGCCGGCTGCTCGGCAGGGATGGTGCCGTGGTTGTGTTCGGTCCAGAAGCGGGTCCGGATCATCGCCTTGTCGTCGCGGATCACGTCGACCTGACGGGTGGTGGAGGGCTGGGGCGGGAGATCCGCGATTGGCTCGAGGGCTTCGGTGGACAGGCCCGCGAGCTCGGCCTGGATTTCGGCGAGCGAGCGGCCTTGGGCCTGCAGGCGTTTGATCGCGACCAGCTGGAGCAGCTGGCGGCGACCGTAGAGCGCGGTGCGTCCGCGCAGGGCGAGGGGACGGTCGACCAGGCCGGTGGTTTGGTACCAGCGGATCGTGCGCGCGTCGGGGATCTCGCGGACGCGCGCGCTGGCCTGCTCCGCGGTGCCGCCCAGGGCGACAGCGGCGCGGGCAACCAGCTCGGCGAGGGTCCACAAGTCCGTCATGCCGCCATCATGACACTGTTATCTGTCACTGTCAACATTGCAGCGTCAATAAGGACACTGGAAAGGTGACACTGCAAAACATCGACTCACTGTCGATAGTCGGTCAGGCCGCGGGAGTTGCCGAGCCTGAACAGCAGGCGGACGGCCAGCCCGGCCGCCAGCAAGACGCAGAGCAGGCCGGGCATGGGCGGGAGCAGGGCGGACGCGATGCTCAGGGCGATCACCAGCCCGAGCCCGCCGATGCCACGCCAGGGAACGTCGCCGAGTCGTAGGCGCATGCCCCGAGCCTAAGCCTGAGGTGGACCATGTGCGGACAGTTGCTGCCATCGAGGTTGACGCACCCGCCAACTCGCGCCAGCCTCAGGGTCAGTAAACGATTACCCAGCACCGAGGAGAACAGCCAGCATGCGTACGCGACTGCTCGGGTTCGTGGCGATGGTGGTGGCGGTCGCCCTCGCCAGCGCCGTGCCCGCCGCGCAAACGGCAGGGGCAGCAGCGCAGGCCGCGACGTTCGAGCCGTACGTGACGAACGGCACCACGGTCTCCGCGGGCGAGTTCGTCCACGTCTACGATCCGTCGACCGGGGAGAACGAGCCGTGGTACTACAACGACCACACCATGGTTCGCAACGTCGAGACCGGCGTCTGGCACGTCTTCGCGATCACCCACGCCGAGCCCGCGAACCCACTCGACGAGAAGAGCTTCGGCCACGCTACCGCACCGTCGCCGCAGGGCCCCTGGATCAAACAGCCGTTCGCGTTCACCGCGGACCCGGCAGCCGGCGAGAGCCACATCTGGGCGCCGTACGTGATGTACCACAACGGCCGCTACTACATGTTCTACTGCGCCGGTACCCAGGACCACACGGCGTACCGCATCCACCTCGCGACCTCGACCGACCTCGAGACCTGGACCCGCAGCTCGGCGAATCCCCTGTTCACCGACGGGTTCGACGCGCGCGACCCGATGGTGATCCGGTACGGCGGCCAGTGGATGATGTACTACACCGCCAACTCCACCCCGGCAGGCGGCAACCACCAGGTCGCCTACCGCACCAGCCGTGACCTGCTGCACTGGAGCGGCAAGCGCGTCGCGTTCCAGCATCCGCTGCAGGGAACGTACGGCGGGCCGACCGAGTCCCCGTTCGTCGTCGAGCGCGGCGGCTGGTGGTATCTCACCGTCTGCTGCGACTCCTCCTACGAGGACACTCGCGTCTATCGCAGCCGAAGCCCCCTGCGGTTCAGCGTCGACGACCTCGTGGGCCGGGTCCCCGCACACGCCGCCGAGGTGGTCACCGAACCGAGTGGACGGACGTGGGTCACCGGTGCTGGCTGGGGCAAGGGCGGGCTCTTCCTCGCGCCACTTCGCTTCACTCGCGGTGTCGTCGCCCGTGGGCACAAGGTCGGCACCGGCGGCCTGCGAGTTGACGTGCAGGAGTGGCCGAGTACGGAGATCCGGAGCGTCGAGCTGAACGGCGCGGAGCCCAGCCAGGCTCTGCACGCGCGAAACCGCGCGACCGCTCCGTACCTCGGCGTCGGCGGCTGGGGCCAGACCGACCGGACAGGCGCGGCCGCAAGGGTCGAGATCCGGAACGGCGACACGCTCAGCCTGACGGGCATTCCGTTGGGCGACGAGCCGGTGACGGCCGACTGGACGCTGGCGTTCGAGAACGACCGGATCGACTCGCAGCTCACCTGGCAGGTGAACGGCACCACATCCGCGCCGGTGTGGGAGGCGTCGTTCGGCTTCGACACGACGTTCACGACGATCGGCGACGACCAGAACCTCGGCAGAGAAGGGGATGTGGCGGGCTTCCCGCGCTGGCTGCTCGCGAGCAACGACGGCTTGACGTTCGCCGCCGCCTATCGCGACGGGTCGGCCTGGGCGACCGACAACCGCTGGTTCCAGGGTACGACGGGCCTGATCTCGGTGCAGTCGTTGTGGGCCGGCGGCGGCAAGGCCTGGGCACCCGGCACGTACGCCGGCGGGCGCTGGCGGATGGCGCTCAGCCCGACCAGCGCCGACACAGGTCTGGCCGAGCGGCTCGCAGCAGAAGTCAATTACTGAAAGAGGTATGGCCGACTGCGTCTGGCACGATGGATTCGTGGACAACGGCAAAGCGGGGAAAGCGATAGTTGCCGGCGCCGGCATCGGAGGATTGACAGCGGCCATCGCGCTGCAGCGCTCCGGCTGGCAGGTCACCGTACTCGAACGCGCTCCCGAGATCGCCGAGGTCGGCGCCGGTCTTTCGCTGTGGCCGAACGCGGTCCGCGCCCTGGAGTCGCTCGGGCTTGGCGCGACCCTTCGCGAACACACCGTCGAAGCCGTCTCGCGGGGCGGCTTCCAGACTCCGAAGGGCCGCTGGCTACGGCACAAGAACCCTGCCGACATTGGCGTTCTGGTCGCCCACCGAGCCGAGCTGCACCGGCTGCTGCTCGATTCGCTGACCGGCGATGTCGTACGAACCGACGCCACCGTGACCGGCGTCGAGAACGGCGACCGCGAGGTGTCCGCGTCGTACGTCACAGCCGGCGCCTCGCAGCAGTTGACGGCAGACCTGCTGGTCGCCGCCGACGGCGTCAACAGCGTGGTACGCCGTGCGCTGTGGCCCGAGGCCGCGGCTCCGACCTTCCGCCGCCGGACGGCCTGGCGCGGCGTCACACCACCGGGCAAGGTGTGGCCGGTCGACGACTGCATGACCATCGGCCCGGGCATCCAGTTCGGTGTGCTGCCGATGACCGGCCAGCGCGTCTACTGGTTCCTCACGGCCAACGCCGAGCAGGCGGACCGGCGTTACGACGACGACCGCGCGGAGGTGCTGCGCAGTGTCGGTGACTGGCACGATCCGATCCCGGCGCTGGTCGAGGCGACCGAGCCGGATCACGTCCTGCACAACGACCTCGTAGACCTCGACCCGCTGCCCACGTACGTCCGCGGCCGTACCGTCCTGCTCGGCGACGCCGCGCACGCGATGACGCCCGACCTCGGGCAGGGCGCCTGCCAGGCGATCGAGGACGGCGTGGTCCTGGCGTACGAGCTGGGCAAGGGCGGTGACCTGGCCGGCGTGCTCGCCGGGTACGACCGGGAGCGCCGGCCGCGCACGCAGGCGATCGCGAAGGAAGCGAGAGAGTCCAACGACGGGCGCAACTCGCAGACCAGCGCGGTCGCCCACGCGATCACCGGTCTCCTGCTGCGGATCATCCCGCCGGGTGCGCTGCGCAAGACGACGGCCCGCTGGGCCGACTGGACGCCGCCGGCCGCCTAGCGGGCGTCGTGCGCGCAGGTGATCGCAAGGCGAGCCAGGGAGCCGATGGCGGCCGCAGTCCGTGCTGCGGGGTCGCCCGGCCGCGTACGTAGTGCGAGACGACGGCCCGCTGGCCGACTGGTCTCCGCCAGCCGGCCAGCGGGCCGCGCGCCGTTACATCTCGGTGCCGTTGTCCGTCATCAGGGGCCGCAGCTCTACCCCCTGGTTACGCGCGTCCGGCCAGCGGGCGGCGATGTCGAGGGCGCGCTCGAGGCTCGCCACCTCGAAGAGGCAGTAGCCCGCGAACTGCTCCTTCGTCTCCAGGAACGGCCCGTCGGTGACCGCCGCCACGCCGCCGCGGACGTGGATGGTCTTGCTCTGTGAGGCATCGGCCAGTGCTTCGCCGCCGATCCATTCGCCGGACTCCATCAGTTCGGCCATGATCGCGTCGACCTCGGCGAACACCTCGGCCTGTTCGGTTTCCGACGGCGGCGGTTCGGTGTTCTCGGGGTTGGTGTAGATCAGCAGCATGTACTTCACAGCGGTCTCCTCACGGATGCTAAGACGCTCGCCAACACTAGTGACGTCGGAGCCGCCGGAGCCGTCTCGACATCACTGCGGCGCTGCGTACTCGCGGTACCAGTCGACCTCGTACGTCGCGGGCGTCAGGTCCGAGCCGTAGAAGTTGTCCAGCTGGATCGTCTGGTGACCTGAGGGCATGCACTGGATGCACTCGCGCGTGGACGTCGCGCCGCCGGAGTACCGGAACCATTCCTGACCGCCGATGAATCCGGCCACGTGCGTCGGCGCCCACTCGAACGCGACGTTGTGCCACTCCGACAGCGGCGCACCGCAGTCGGTCTCCTCGGCGTGCTCCTGCTGTACGTCACCCGGGTCGTGCGGGTAGTGGATGAACGCCCCGGCGCAGTCCTCGCCCGGCGAGCTGTTCTCGAGGTAGTCGTACTCGCCGTCCTCCGGCCACCGGTCGGAGTCCGGCCAGATGATCAGCAGCGGGTGGTACTGGCGCCCGTTCGAAACCGAGGTGTTGGCCGAGCGGACGCGCGCCTCCCAGCGGCCGTACTGCCGCCCGAACTTCGACGCCAGCCAGCCGGAGTCGCCGTTGGCCTCGCCGACCATCCGCAGGAGACCGCCGACGACGCGGGTGTTCTTGTCGCAGCGCTGCCCGTTGCCCGCGTGGCCGGGCCAGCACAGGTCGACGCCGCCGCCCGCGAGGCTCCACTTGGCCTGGTCGGGCACCGCGGGATCGGCCTCGGAGCCGTAGTCGAACTCGTCGGAACGATCGGCGAGCGGCGGTCCCCAGTCGAGCGCTTCGGCGGCGGTCGTGGCGCGCGGCGGCCGGACGTCCGGAGTGCGGTCGGCCCGCCCCGGGCTCGCGGTGGACAGGCCAGGTGTGAGAAGCAACGCGACGCTCGTGAAGAACGCCACTGCCAGCGCCTTCCTGGATCTCGACGACATGATCGGTATCCCTTCCGCAGACGCATTGTGCTTGCTGACAACGAGGTATACCGGTCTACCAACGAGGGCTGGGACGTACGCGAAACTGGCCACATCCTGCCAGCGGAAACGCCGCGCTCAGAACCCGCCGGTCGACTCCCGCAGCCGCAGCTCGCTCGGCAGTGTTGTGCGGCGCGGAACCTCGCCACCGTCGATCGCGGTGAGCAGGAGCTCGGCCGCCGCCCGGCCGAGCCGGGGGTAGTCGCAGCGTACGGTCGACAACGCAGGCGAGATGTGCGAGGCGAGGCTGATGTCGTCGAAGCCCGCCACCGCCAGATCACCGGGCACTCGCAAGCCGCGTTCGGTCAGCACGGTCAGGCCCGCGACCGCCATCACGTCGTTGGCGTAGAAGATCGCCGTGGGGTACGGCTTGCGGCGCAGCAGTTCGCGCGTGGCCTGCGCCCCGCCGGCCGCCGTGAAGTTGCCGGCGACAACCGCTCCCGGCCGCAGCCCGTGGGCCTCGATCGTCTGCCGCCACAGGGTTTCGCGGGTACGACTGTGCGACAGCTCGGGTGCTCCGGCCACGTGTGCGATCCGCCGGTGACCGGCGCCGATCAGGTGCTCGACCAGCTGCCGGATCTGCCCGGAGCTGTCGCTGTCGACGCTGGGGAACGGGCAGGTCCGGCCCGGCGTACCGACGACGACCGCGGGGACCGAAAGCCCCGTCAGCAGGCTGAGCCGGGCGTCCGGCCGGCGCAGGTCGTTGACCAGGAAGCCGTCGACGCGACGCTCGGCGACCAGCCGTTCGTAGCAGGCCCGCTCGTCCTTGGCGTTGCCGGCGAAGTGGATGATCGTGGAGTAGTGCTGCCGGGCCAGCACGGCCTCGACGCCGGAGAGGAACGCCGCGAAGAACGGATCGAGCTCGAGCAGCTCGGGCGGCCGGCGCAGCACGAAGCCGATCGCGCGGGCCGGGGCACCGTTGATCGCCCGCGCGGCCGCGGACGGGACCCAGCCCAGCTCCGCGGCCGCCGCCCGGATCCGTTCGATCGTAGGCGCGCTGATCCGCTCACCGCCGTTGAACGCCCGCGAGACCGCGCCCTTCGACACACCGGCGAGCGCGGCGACGTCGGCGATGGTCGGGCGGCGTTGGCGGGATCGGGCCACGGCCGGAGTTTATCGGTCTAACGCGTTCCCCAGCAGGCGTTCGGTCCGGCCGTCGCGGGCGAGGTCCGCGTTCCACCTGCCGCGTCGTCCTCGGCGGTCAACGGGCTGGCGAGGTCCGTCGAGGATCCAGACCGTTCCGAGTCCGAGAACGACGATCCAGTGCTACTTGCTCCACGCCGCCGGTCGAGTCGTCCCGGAATGTTGGGTTTGGATCCGGCCGGTTTCGACTTGTGTGCCTTGGTGTGCTTGGTTGGCATGCCCGTTCGTGCCCTTGCTGTTGGGCGCGTGAAACGAAGCCGGGATTGCGCATGGGGCCGGATCGCTGGGGTACGACCGGCCCATCGCAAACTCAGGAGAGCACAGATTCTCATGGATTCGAACACGATCATCCTCATTGTCGCGATTGTCATGTTGCTCGCGGTGGTCGCTTTGATCGTCGCGGCGGCGTATCGCACGCGTAAGCACGAGCGACTGGAGAAGCGCCGCGCAGAGGCCGAGGCGGCGCGTGAGGAGGCCGCGGAGATCGGCCGGACCGCCGAGCGTCGCGACGCCGAGGCGGAAGAACTGGCCGCCCGGGCCCGCCGCGAACGCGCGGAGGCCGACGAGCGAGCCGCGGCAGCCGAACGGATGCACACGGAAGCCCAACGCAGGAAGGACGACGCGCGGGGGCGTATGGATCGTGCGAACGACCTGGATCCCGATCGGCTGGACCAGGAGCGCGAGGAGAGCCCGCGCGGCGAGGCCCGGGAAACGACCGGGGACAAGCTGCGGGCGAAGGCTCACCGCGACGACGACCACGGGCCGGGCCGCGACGGCCGTACCGCTGCGGCGGAGCCGGACGGCAGCCGGTCGACGCGGGACGGAGAGCGGTCCTCGCTCGCCGGCAAGCTGCGCTCGAAGGCTCACCGCGACCACGACGACAGGAGCACGGGCGATCGGCGTACCGACCCGGTGGAGACAGACCGCGATCGGACTGCGCGAGGGACCGGCCAGGCCGACCCGGATCGCGATCGGACGACCCAGGACCACCAGGACGACCAGGACGACCGGCCCTCCATCGCGGACAAGCTGCGCGCGAAGGTTCAGCGCGGCCGCGACGACGACCGGCCCGGCCGCGGCGACCGCGACGGCCGTACCGACCCGGTGGCGCCGGACCACACCCGCTCACCGCGAGGCGAGACCAGCTAGAGAGACCGGCACACAGACGTACCCGCGCCCATCCTGCGATGAGCGCGGGTACGTCTGTTTCACTCGAGCCTGGCTCGAGCCCGATCAGCTCCCGGCGGCCTTCCTCGCCAGCTCGAAGTACTGGTCACCGCGTACGATCTGGTACTTCGCATCCAGCGAGTCGGCGACCGTCTTGAGGTTGGTGGGCGTGGTGTTCCAGGCCAGCACACCGATCGACAGGAACAACGGCGAGTTGCCGTCCCAGTCGGCCGACGCCTCGGCGATCGAGCTCTTGATGTCCTCGACTCCGCCCGTGCCCAGGACCGTCGACAGCGGCACCTTGCCGTTCAGCATCGTGGTCTCCGTGGTGCCCTGCCAGCTGAGCAGCATGCCTCTCGGCTTGACCTGCTCGACGTAGGCCGTCGCCTCAGCCGGCGTGAGATCGACGTTCTCGCCGTCGACCCGGTTGAGGACGTACACGATGTCCATACCGGTCGCCTTCATGTACTTGCTGGTCTGCGCGGTGTACTTGCCGAACGTGTCGTCCGGCCAGGGCGTGGGGTAGATGTACCCCGCGCCGGACGGCCCGGCGATCAGCAGATCGTTGGCGGTGGCCGTTCGCTGGAAGTGGCTGAGGAAGTTCGGTGCGGCGTCGAGCAGCAGCGGCGAGGTGCTCCAGTTGATCGGCACCGAGCCGCGGCCGGGGTCGTCCCACAGCTGTCGGAGGCGATGCTCGTTGTACTGCAGGTTGTCGCCCTCCGACATGGTGAACGTGACGTAGATCTTGTTCTCCAGCGGAGGAACCGGCGCCGCCTTCTGGTGGTCGGAGACCGGCGCGCGTGAGCCCGAGTGCACAGTCATGTTCTCGAACCAGTCCGCGGCCAGGACGTACACGCCGTGCTCAGAGGCCAGCTGAGTGCCGCCGAACTCGCCGGCGACGTCTTGTGCGAACCAGCCGAGGTAGGGCGTCGGCGCCTGCGTTTCGCTCATGATCTGCTCGAACAACTCGCGCTCGGCGTCGATGTTCGGGTCGAGCCAGAACACCATCGCCTTGTTGGCGACGGCGTAGTCGCGCAGGTAGGCATAGGCCTCGTAGTACAACCGGTCCGGCTCCTGGTTCGTGACTGAGACGGTGTACTCGTTCCACATCTCCACCGAGAGCGTGAGCTGCTGCGTGCCGGCGGGCGGAGCGAAGCGGTAGACGAAGTAGCGGTTTCCGTCGGCGTACCGGTGCTGCGGTGGGCCGGAGCTGATCTGGGAGTTGCCGTGGTCGAAGAGGAAGGGTTCCTCGGCGTCCGTGCCGGGAGCGAACTGTGCGATCACCTGGTCGCCGGCCTTGACCGTGACCTGGGACACCGCGGGCCCCCACCCGTCGTCGGTGAACGCGTCGTCGAAGCGGACCCATACGGCGTCTCCACCCAGCTGGTCGGAGAGGTCGAAGTCGTAGACCTGCTGGTTGGACCCGTCGTGCACGTGATCGGTGGTCTTGGCGATCGTGGTGTAACCCTCGGGGATGCCTGGCGGCAGCGGAACGTCGCGTTCGGGCGAGAGACCGACCAGCATCCGGTGCGTGGTCTGCGGCCACAGGTGCTCGTACTGCCATTGGTACGCCTGCAGGCGGCTGGTGAACTTGCCGCGCAGGTCGTCGAGCACCGGCAGGCCGTACTTGCTCTTGAGCCGGTCGGCCAGCGCCGGGCTCGCGACGATGCCGTTCTTCAACCCGGCCAGCGTCGTGGCGACGTTGTTGGTGTCGATCAGGTTCGGGTCGGTGATGATGATGCCGCGAACCGACGAGCGGTATTTCGACACGACCGCCCAGGGATCCTTGTGGATCTGGTACGGGACGTTCAGCTCCTTCAGCCATGTGAGCCGGCCCTCGCCGTTGGTGGCGTCGGGCCCGATCAGGTAGATCCTCGGCTCGCTGCGGTTGACCACCCCCTGCAAGCTGCCAAGCATGAGTTTCAGGTCGCCGTCGAGCGCAGGAAGATCGACGACATCGAGCCGTTTCGGCTCGGCGAAGTGCGGCAGCGCCTGACCCTGCGGCCAGCTGATGCCGGATCCGCCCTGATCTGCGGACGCGTTGTTGGGTGCGGTGACTCCGAACGTGGCCGCCATCGCGGTGACAGCCAGCAGAGTCAAACCGACACGGACGTGCCGGATCATTGGCGTACCCCTTCTGCGTTTGCCCTCGCATCGCCGGGAAGACGACACGGTGAATCGCAGCGTAAGGACGTGACAACGCACCGGCAAGTTCTTTCACGAGTCCAAGGTCGGCCAATCCCGTCCACGTGCTGTCCACTCACCGTCCACGGGCGGCGGTGCTGTCGCGGATGACCAGGTCGGTGGTGACGCCTTCGAGGCTGCCGGGGTCTTCGCCGGCGATGGCGCGGAGGAGGTGGGCGGCGGCCTGGCGGCCGTAGTGGCGGACGTCGCGGTGAAGGACGGTGAGGGTGGGGTGGATCATGCGGCAGAGGGTGGCGTCGTCCCAGGCGAGGAGGGAGAGATCGGCGGGGACCCGGATGCCCAGGCCACTCAGCCGCGCGGTGACCCGGGCCGCCATGCCGGCGTCCTCGACGAGGAGGGCGGTCGGCGGGTCGGGGGAGTCGAGCAGGGCGAGGACGAGCTCGTAGTCGGGCGGGTCGCCGGTGTGCGAGGCGACGAGGTCAGGCGACAGGCCCGCTTTGCGCATCGCGGCGGTGAAGGCGCGCCGGCGGATCTCGGAGTGGAGGTAGTCGGGGCGGATGCCGAGCCGCGCGATCCGGGTGTGGCCGAGCTCGGCGAGGTAGCGCACGGCGAGCGCCATCGCGTGCCGGTCGTCGGTCCAGACGGACGGGAGCGGGCTGCGCCGGCGGACGTCGCCGACGACGACGGCAGGCATGCCGAGCTGTTCGAGCACCGGGATCCGCGGGTCGTCGACCAGCGGGTTGAGCAGGAGCACGCCGTCGACGCGGCGTTCGGCCCACCAGCGGCGGTACGTCTCGATGGCGGCGTCGAGGTCGGGCACGGTGTGCAGCACCAGCAGGATGTCGCGGTCGGCGAGCTCGTCCTGGACACCGGCCAGGAAGTCGACGAAGTATTCGGCGCTGTGGCCCAGCGGCCGTTCGGTGCCGAGCAGCAGCAGGCCGAGCGCGTTCGTCCGTGACGAGTGCAGCGTGCGGGCCGCGCTGTTGGGCCGCCAGCCGAGGCTGTCGGCGATCGCGAGGATGCGTTCGCGGGTCGTGGCGCCGACGCCCGGCAGGTCGTTGAGCGCGTACGAGACCGCACTCGTCGACACCTGCGCGTGCCGCGCGATGTCGGCGATCGTCACTCGTCGGGAGCTCATCGCCGCCCATTCTCGCATATTCGAAGAGCGTGAGCGATTGACACTTAAAGGTTTAAGTACTAAGTCATCAAAGTATGGTGCGACCTGCGAAACTCCTCATCCTGATCGTGACCCTGCTGGTTGCCTGGACGGCCGTGAGCACCGCGGCACCGGCACCGAGGCCGGCACCAAGGCAACCCAGCGCGGTGCCCGGGCAGCTGCTGGGCTTCAATCGCCCGGGCACCGAATGGCCTTGTGTACAAGGCTGGGGGATCTTCGACGGACCGGCCGACGACGCGGCGGTCTCGACGATCACGTCCTGGCAGCCGAACACCGTACGCGTTCCGTTGAACGAACACTGCTGGCTCGGCATAAACGGCGTTCCGGCGGAATATGGTGGCGCGAACTACCAGAACGCGATCGCCGGCTGGGTCGGCCGGCTGACCGGCGCCGGCGTCAACGTCGTCCTCGACCTGCACTGGAGCGCCGCCGGAACCGCGTCGGCGACCGGCCAGCAGAAGATGGCCAACGCCGACCACAGCCCCGACTTCTGGCGTTCGGTCGCGACCCGGTTCAAGGGCAACGCCCGGGTGCTGTTCGACCTCTACAACGAGCCGCACGACATCTCCGACGCGTGCTGGCGCGACGGCTGTGTCGTCGACGGCTGGCAGGCGGCGGGCATGCAGTCGCTGGTCGACGCCGTACGTTCGACCGGCGCGACCCAACCGCTACTGGTCACCTGCAACGGTTGGGGAAACGGCTGCGGCGGCTGGCTTGCGTATCGTCCGGACGACCCGCTGCACAACATCGTCGCCAGCGTGCACGTCTACGACTACACCGGCTGCAACACCGAGGCCTGCTGGGACGCAGACGTCGCGCCGATCGCCGCGCAGGTGCCGACGGTGTTCGGGGAGTTCGGCGACACCGACTGCGACCACGACTTCAGCGACCGGCTCACCGCCTGGGCGAGCCCGAAAGGCATCGGCTGGCTGGCCTGGGGTTGGTACCCCGGCGACTGCGGTTTCCCCGGCCTGATCGCCGACTGGAACGGTACGCCGTCGGGCTACGGCGCCGGCGTACGCGACCGCCTGCTGGACGCCGCACGGACGGAGACATCATGAACCACGAACTCAGCCGCCGGCAACTGCTCGCGGCCACCGGCGCGCTCACTGCCGGACTGGTGGTTTCGCCTGCCTGGAAAGGGCGTGCCTACGCCGACGGCTTCTATGCCGGCGCCAACCTGTCCGGCCTCGAGGTCGGCGGCACAGTGCCGGGCATCCCCAACACCAACTACGCGGTGCCCACGCACGCCGACCTCGACTACCTGCGAAGCCGTGGGCTCACGACGATCAGGCTGCCGTTCAAATGGGAACGGATCCAACCCCAGCTGAACGGTGAGCTCGACGCGATGTACCTCGGCTTCGTCACCGATCTGGTCGACCACGCTGCCTCGATCGGTCAGGAGCTCATCCTCGACCCGCACAACTTCGGAGGGTACGGCTCGAACAAGCTCGGCGACGGTGCGCTCACCGGCGCGCATTTCGCCAACCTGTGGACGCGGCTGGCCACGGTGTTCGCCGGCCGGCCGGGCGTCGCGGCGTACGACCTGATGAACGAGCCGGCGAATCTGCCGAGCCCGCCGGCCTGGCCGGAAGCCGCGCAAGCGGCGATTGACGCAGTTCGAGCCGTCGACACGGCGACCCTGATCCTCGCCGAGGGCGACCACTGGTCGTCGGCCGCGAGCTGGGTGCAGGTCAACGGCTCGCTCGATCTGCACGATCCGGCCGGCAACCTCGTCTACTCCGCACACACCTACTTCGACCGCGACTCCTCGGGTACGCACTTCAGCTGGTCCGAGGAAGTGGCCGCGGGCGACCAGTTGAAGAGCCCGCCCGGCCCGCTCACGACGCAGATCGGTGTCGAGCGCCTGACGGGATTCGTCAACTGGCTTACAGAGCATGGTTTCCGCGGTCAGGTCGGTGAGGCCGGCACCGGCAACGACGACCCGCACTGGCTGGAGACCCTCGACAACACGCTTGCCTTCTGCCAGGACAACGGAATCGGCCTCACCTACTGGTCGGCCGGTCCGTGGTTCGACCAGTACCCCATGGGCATCCAGCCGCTCCGCGACGGCCGCGACACGGTGCAGATGGCGGTGCTGGAGAAGTACACCGGTGGTGCCGCGCCCACCGACTACTACCTCTCCGGGCCGGATCGCGGCTCCGCGGGCACGGCGTCGGCCCCGTTCACCGTCGACTATCGCGGCTATCACACGCAGCCGCTGACGATCCGGCCGGACGACGGCGGCGCGGGCGGCAGCTTCGTACCCACGAGCCTGACGCTCGCGAGCGGGTTCAACGGCCTGGCGACGTTCGCCTACACCGCGCCCGCGACGGCGACGTACACGATCGGCTGTACGAACTCCTCCGGGCTCACCGACCCCGGCACCGTCGGGTTTTCCACCAGGGCCGACGCCTACTCCGCCGTGCCCGCGAGCGGAATCCTCAACGTGCTGGCGACTCGCAGGCTCTACACCCCGTTCATCGGCGACGCGGTGACGCTGCGACGGGCGGGCGACGGTGCGCAGCGCGCGTTCGCGTTCCGCGCCGACGACACGCTGGACAGCGCGGCGATCTCCGCCTGGGCAGGCGGCGCGGAGGTTTCCGTTGTCACACTGGCGGATCAGTCACCGGCCGGCCGGCACGCCGGACCTGTCGTCACGCAGAACCACAACGCGTCCGACGGCGGACAGCTGGCCTCGTCGCCTGCCGACTACCCGAAGCTCGTGCTCGACGGGCTGAACGGCATGCCGGTGCTGCGGCTGGCCCGCAGCCGGATGGACGCGGTGTCGCCGCTGAACGGGCTGACAGGGTTCACCTGCTTCCTGGTCTGTAAACCGAACTCGCTCGCGCACATGCAACGGCTGCTCAGCTGGCACTTCGTGCAGTACAACGTGCTGGGCAACCAGAGCGGAGCCTGGGAGATGACCGGCGAGCCGAACCTGGCCATGGGAATCGACATCTCCGCGTGGCACATCTACGCCGTGCGGTGGAGCGGCGGCGGACAGCGTACGACGTGGGTGGACGGGGAGCAGGTCGCCATGGCCGCGGCGGCGACGAGCACGTTCACGTTCGACTACGAGAACCATGTGAACATCGGGTACTTCCGCTGGTACAACGACGACGTCTACTTCGACGGCGACGTGTGGGCGATGCTGCCGTTCTCCGTCGCGTTGACCGACGCGCAGATGACGGCGATGTGGTCCGCGTTGTCCGCGGCGACGGGGATCGCGGTGTGACGGGCCGGCCGGTTCAGTCCTCGGCGAGGTAGTCCAGCGGGTCGTCGAGGACGAACTGGCCGGACGCCGAGAGCAGCTGCCGCAGGACGGGGATGTGGGCGGCGCCGTAGAACACCAGCAGACGATCGCCCGGCTGGGCGGAGCGCAGCAGGTTGGCGTAGATGCGCAGGTTGCGGTGGTACCAGTTGCCGACGACGTCGGCCCCGGCGTAGTTGTCGCCGTCGACCAGGCGGACCCAGGCGGTGAGGTAGTCCTCGAGCCCGGATGTGCCCTGCTCGCCGGCGTTGAGCGCGGCGAGCCGCTGGGCGACCGTACGGTCGTAGTCCTCGTCGTCCGCGCGGTCGGCGGTCCGCAGCCGCTGCTGGATCTGGTCGAGCAGCTCGGCGGCTGCCGGGCTCTTGGCCGTGACCTCCTCGATGCCGGGCTCCCACCACCGGTGCAGGACGTCGATGGGGAAGATCTCGTCGTGGCCGAGCCGCCGGGCCAGCCGGTAGCCGACCTGGTGGACCTCGTTCTGGCCGGGCTCGTAGGTGCCGAAGCGGTACAGCGTGTACTGCGTGATGACCTGCTTGGCCATCGCGTACGGCGCCTGGACCATCACCTTGGTCGGCTCGTAGGCGGCGAGCAGCTCGACCACATGGTCGAGCTCGGCCTGCTTCTCCGGGGTCTTCATGCTGGCGGGCTCGGCATCCTCGCCGCCACCGCCGGGTCGCGACTGGAAGTGGTACGTACCGACGAGCAGCGCGCGCAGCTTGGCCTCGGACATGCCCACAAAGCTATCCAGGCACAGCGGCGAGCGGAGGCACCGGCTCTCCGGCCGGCCCGGCGACCGCACCACCGCCGGCCGGCACGACGGGCCGGCCGGCGGCGGTGGCGCGCTGGAGGCAGCGGCTCTAGCTCCTGACGGGCCAGTGGAGCTCGGTGTAGTGGTTGCCGGGGTCAGGCGTCTGCTCTGGGTCGGTGAGGTAGATCCAGCGCAACGGCCCGGCCGGTTCGAGCCCGGCGGCCTCGAGCTGCGTACGCAGGTTCGCGACGACGGCCTCGACCTGCTCGCTGTCGTAGATGCTGCCCGCGTAGTAGGCGGACGCGACCTCGCCACCGGGCAACACGCCCGGAACGACGCGGCCCTCGGGGACGCCGGTGGTCGCGACGGGTACGCCGGCCTCCCATCCGCCGGTTTCGGCGGACGTCAAGTACGGCGGACCGGCGGACTCCAGCCCTTGGTGTTCGCGCGCCGCCCAGGCCTCGGCGATCGCTTCGCCGGCCGCGGGTCCGTCGGTCTCGGTGCTCCGGACGCACAGGACCGGCTGGTCGCTGAGCGTCTTGCGCACGATGGCGGTCACGTTGACGTTGATGGCTTGCGTTGACATGGCACTCCTCTTGGATCGGAGGTGCCGGAGGGCAGCCGTGTAGGACTCGCCCGTTCGCTGCATGCGTTGTCGAACGAGTCGCTTTCGATTGCGATTCGCCGTCATCCGGCCCTCCTCGCCTGGCGCAACGTCCCCCAGCGACGGCGCCCGGCGGCTGACCGGGACAGCGATCCGAGGATGTGGTCCCCTTTGCCTCCGTCGAGCGGCTCTGCTGGGGAGAGCCGATGGAGGTGCGGCGGCGGATCAACGCCAATCGCCAGGATAACGGACTCCGTCCTCGTGTCCAGCTGTCTCCGTTATGGCGTGGGGCTCACCGCCGCTCAGTCGCCCGGCGCCACACGGTGCCGCGACGGTCGTGGCCGATCCACTCCTCGATCGTGACGGCCGTCCGGGGATCGTCCAGCTCGCGCTCGAGGAGGTACAGGGCCAGGTCGATCCCGGCCAGCCATCCGCTGCTGGAGGTGATCAGGTCACCGTCGTCGACGATCCTGGCGTCGACGACCTCGCCGGCCCACGTCCCCAGCAGCTGGTGACCTGGACGATGCGTTGTCGCCGGGCGGCCGGTGAGCAACCCGGCCGCGCCGAGGTAGAGCGAGCCGGCGTCCGACCCGGCAAGGATCAGGCGGTCACCACCTCGCCGTTTCGCCTCGGCGAGCTGCTTCGGGATGATGCCCCGCTCGATGTCCGCCTCGACCCAGCCACCGGCGACAACGAGGACGTCGGCGGCCTCCGGCGTCCACTCCACCAGCCCGGTGTAGCGGGTCCCGTAGCAGCCGGCGACCTCGGACGCGCCGTCCGCGGTCACCAGCACGGACTCGACGTCCGCACCGAGCGCCTGCGCCTTGCGGAACACGTGGTGGGGCTGCACGGCGTCCATGTCGGCAACGCCTTCGAACATCAGGACCTCGACTCTCATGCCTGGCAACTGTGCCGTTCGGCTCCTTGCGTAACGAGTGGCTGGAAGGACGCTCTTCGATAGATTCGCGCCATGCGCCGTCACCGCGTGGCCATCCTGGCCATCGAAGGGGTCGTCGGCTTCGAGCTGGGCATGCCCTGCCAGGTCTTCGGCTCGGCCCGGCACCCGGACACCGGCGACCATCTGTACGACGTCCGGGTCTGCGGCGACTCGAACGGCGTTGGTGCCACGTCGTCAGGGCTGGAGATGTTCCGGGTCGTCCCGCCGTACCCGCTCGACGCCGCTGTCGACGCCGACACGCTGATCGTGCCGTCGTCGGAGACCGCCGACCGGCAGCCACCCGACGTGCTGGAGGTCGTTCGCGCCGCACACCGCGGTGGTGCCCGGATCGCATCGATCTGCATGGGTGTCTACGTCCTGGCCGCCGCGGGCCTGGTGACCGGCCGCCGGGTGACCGCCCACTGGGCGCACGCCGCCGGTCTCGCCCGCCGATATCCAGTCGTCACCGTGGACGCCGACGCGCTCTACGTGGACGACGGTGACGTGCTGACGTCCGCCGGTGTCACCGCCGGCGTCGACCTGTGCCTCCACCTCGTCCGCCGCGACCACGGTGCGGTCGTGGCTGCCGCGACGGCCCGCCGGCTCGTGCTGGCGCCGCATCGTTCGGGCACGCAGGCCCAGTTCGTCCAGACGCCGACGCCCATCGATAGCGGCGGGCTGGAGTCGACGCTGGAATGGATGCAGGCCCACCTCACCGACCCACTGACGCTCCACGACATCGCCGAGCACGCCTCGCTCAGCACGCGCTCGCTGAGCCGCCGCTTCCGCGCCCAGACCGGAACGACACCACTGCGATGGCTGATCCGGCTGCGGTTGCAGCGCGCCCAGGAGCTGCTCGAGACCACCGAGCTCACGATCGAGCAAGTCGCCGAAGGCGCCGGCTTCGGGACCGCTGTCGTGCTACGCCAGCACTTCAACCGCACTATTGGGATGAGCCCGCAGGCCTACCGGCGTTCATATCGCGCGACCAACTCCGCGCGGCCGTGGGCAGGATGAGAGACCAGGCGCGTTCTCTACTATGGGGGCGGCGTTGACCAGGCCAGGTCGCCGCCGTCAAGCTGAGTACAGCCGCTTTCAGCCCACCAGGTGACGGAGCGTTCTGGGGCGTGGACGAGATGGACATCGACCTGGGTCCGTTCAACTCCTCAGGCGGCGGGTTGATCTACTCCTCCGGCGACGCGGTCCAGGGCGAGATCGTGCTGGAACGTGATGGCGTGCGGATCGCCACGAGGCAGAATCCGTACTCGTTGGTGACCTGGAACGATTTCGTCGGAACGAGCCGGTACACCGTGACCATGAACGCGAGGCGGCAGGTGTCGTGGTCCGGCTACCTACCGAGAGTCTCGAGTACCTGGACGTTCACCGGTACCAACTCCGGGCACGGAGTCATCCACCTGCCGATCATCTCGGCCCGCGTATCCGGTGCGTTCGACGGCTGGGGCCGTGCGCCGGCCGGCGAGGTCTTTCCGCTGGAGCTCGCCCTCGAAGGGACGCAGGGTGACGCGAAGTCCGTGGAGCTGGACGTCTCGTACAACGACGGGCAGTCCTGGGTGCCGGTCCCGGTCAGCGGCACCGGCGACAGGTGGGTGGCCACGGTGCGCCATCCCAGTTCCGTACTGCGTCCCTGGGTCTCGCTGCATGTCACCGTGATCGACGCCCAGGGCAACAGCGTCGACTGGACGGCGTACCGCTCTTGTCGGATCGCCGATCTCGGCTGACCGAGCCGGTTCGTCCGAGCACTGGCAAGCGAGCTCGACAGCGTCAGATCGGACGTCGGGGGAGGGCGAGGGTGAACGTCGCCCCCTGCCCGCGGCCAGGCGAGGTGGCCGTGACGGATCCGCCGTGGGCACGGGCGATCTCCCGGGCGATCGTGAGGCCGATGCCCGTTCCGCCCGAGCGGCGGGGTTGCCCGGGGGCGCGGTAGAAGCGTTCGAAGATCCGCTCGAGGTCGTCGGCCGCGAGACCCACACCGGTGTCGGCGATCGCGACTTCCGCGCGGTCCTGGCTGCGGCGGGCGGTGACCGTCACGGTGCCGTCCGGGGGAGTTGCCAGCAGCGCGTTGCCGAGCAGGTTGGTGAGGACCTGGACGAGGCGGTCGGCGTCGGCCCGCACCGGCAGGTTCTCATCGGTGGCGAGCACGAGGGCGATCCGCGCGTCCTCGAACTGCGGGGCGAGTCGCGCGGCGGCGCGGCGGGCGAGGTCGGCCAGGTCGACGTCGGACAGGGACAGGTCGAGCCGCCCTTCCTGGGCTCGCGAAAGGCTGGACAGGTCGTCGGAGAGCCGGTGCAGGCGCCGCAGCTCCGCACTGAGCGAGGCCAGGGTGTCGGGCGTCGTGGTGAACACGCCGTCGATCAGCCCTTCGACGTAGCCGTCGAGGGCGGTCAGCGGAGTACGCATCTCGTGCGCGACGTCGCCGAGCAACCGGGTCCGCCGTGCCTCGGTGTCGCCCAGGGCGCGGGCGAGGCGGTTGACGTCGGTGGCGAGGGCGGCCAGCTCGGGCTCGGAGGCGATCGGGACCACAGCCTCGTAGTCTCCGGCCGCGATCCGCCGGGTCGCGTCACGTACGGCGGAAAGCGGTCGTAGCAGCCGGCGGGCACCCAACGCGGCGACCAGGCCGGCAGCGATGATGCCGGCCAGCGCACCGGACAGCAGGGCGGTGTCGAGCGCGGTGAGGAAGGCGGCACGTACGCCGGACATCATCCGGCCGCCCATGCCGCCGATGCCACCCATACCGGAGTCGTTCATCGCCGCCATCTGGTGGTCGAACAGGCGTGGGGCCAGCAGCCGGACGGTCACGTACGCGACCGCGGAGCCGACGACGGCCACGGCGGCGTAGGAGACGAACAGCCTGACCGGCAACCGCGGTCTCATGCCGGCCTGCCGACGAACTTGTAGCCGGCACCTCGTACGGTGGCGATCACGTGCGGGTGGCCCGCGTCGTCGCCCAGCCGGACGCGCAGGTTGCGAATGTGGACGTCGACGACGCGTTCGTCGCCGTAGAAGTCATATCCCCAGACGCGTTCGAGCAGTTGCGCCCGGGAGTACACCCGGCCGGGTGCGCCGGCGAGTGCGGCCAGCAGGTCGAACTCCAGGCTCGAGAGCTCTACGGGGGTTCCGTTCATGCTCACCTCGCGGCCCGCCAGGTCGATGGCCAGGCCGGCGTCGAAGTGCAGCGAGGTCTCCGGCTCCGCGCGGGTGACCCGGCCTCGGCGGAGCACCGCCTTCACCCGGGCGACGACCTCCCTGGGGCTGAACGGCTTTGTCACGTAGTCGTCCGCGCCGACGCCGAGTCCGACCAGCTTGTCGACCTCCTCCGAGCGCGCGGTGACGAGGATGACGTAGGTGTCGCTGAAACCGCGGAGCCGCCGGAGCACTTCGAGCCCGTCCAGGCCGTCGGAGCCGGGCAGCATCACGTCCAGCAGCACCAGGTCGGGTGGGTCATCGCGGAGTGCCGACAGGGCGGCGGCTCCGTCGGCCGCTTCCGCGACCGAGAAGCCGTCGGCCTCCAGGTAGCCGCGCAACACCGTCCGGATGTGTGGCTCGTCGTCGACGACCAGAACCCGTCGCATGATCCGTCCTCCTTCCGCGGGCTCTGGCCACCTGTGGCCGCAGGGCTACCGCCACATCCCGGAGCCCATCCGGCCGTTCCCCATCATTCCGTTCATTCCGCCGGACCTGTGAGCACCGGACACCATCGCGTCGAGCCGGCTCTTCATCTGCTCGAGCATCCGATCCTTCTGTGCCTGCGTCAACGTGGTGTTGGCGTCCAGGCTCTTCTTCATGGCCGCGATCATCGCGTTCTTCAAGCCGGCTGTCGATTTGCCCTGTTCCTTGGCGATGTCGGCGAGCGACGACCCGGCCCGCAGCCGGCTCTGCAGCTGGTCCAGGCTCAGGCCGAGGTACTTCGCCGCCGCGGTCATCGGAGCGCCCTGCATCATGGTGCCCGTGCCCATGCCGGGGCACGGCAGGGTCGCCGAGGTCGCGGTGGGGGAGGGCGGTTCGGCGGGCCCGGACGTCGCCTGCGCCGGACCAATGCCACCGGCGAGTACTCCGAGCAGCCCGAGGCCGGCGACTCCCAGGGCGAGACGCTTGCGGTTCGACTTCATTTCTGCCAGCTCCCTTCGTTTCTGTTACCTGGAAGTCTGCTGCTCGACTGTGAAGCGTCGACCGTTGCCGATGTGAAGTGACCGTGAAGCCGGCAGCGAGCTTCTAGCCGGCCCGCAGCTGTTCCCGCAGTGCGCTGACAGCCGGGGAGTCGCAGACACTGGCGGGCCGGCCGTTGGTTGTCTCGCACACGGCGGCGGTGATGGTGTTGGCCGATCCGTCGATCGCCTTGGCGATCGGGCTGTCGGCGTCCTTCAGTGCGGCGGCGATCTGCTCCATGGTCCTGCCTTCGAGTACCTCCAGGTCGTACTGCGCGCCACGGATGGCGTACTTTCCAGTGATGTCGACCAGCGGGAAGCTCCGCTCGCCGTTGGTCAGCTTGGCGAACTCCGCATCCTCCTGGGCCGTGAGCTTGTCGAGCGGCGCGTACCCAGAGGCTTCGGGCTGGTTGGTGTTGAGCTCCTTGCCTACGAAGTCGACGTACTGGCTGCGGTAGGTCGCGCCGTGAAAGGTGAACGTGGGCGTGTTCGGATAGGCGTCCTCCGCCGCGGATGTGGTCGCACCCAGGCCGCCGAACGTCCCGAACCTGGACAGCGCGACCACCAGCGCCCATCGCTCGCCGGCACAGTAGGGGCAGAACTCCGCGCCGACGTAGAGCACCTGCGGCTTGCCGTCCCTGGTGAGAGCCGCTCCGGAAACGGATGTGGGCAGCGAGACGGCGCTGCCCTTGCCGATTCCGTTCAGCACATCGTCCGGAACCGAAACGACCGCGTCGAGTACGCCCGCGGGCAGCCCGGCACCCGGCTGTGCGGTCTGCGCCTTGTCCTCGCGGGTGAGCGAGATCGCGACGATCCCGCCGACCACGACCAGCACACCGGCCAGGATGGAGGCGACGATCGCAAGCCGCCTGCGACGGGCCGATCGTTCCTGCTCGGCCCGGATCGCGGCGACCTTCGCCCGCGCCGACTCCTGTCCAGCGCGCCGCCGCTGAGCGTTGGACGATGCCATGCCGTTTCCTTCCCTCCGAGGCCGGACAGACCGTACGAGCGTGGGCTCGAGGTCCCAGCCCGAGCGTTCCATCCGGATGCTCGGCAAGGGCAGGTGCGAACGGACCGAGTCGATCCGAGTCCTCCGGCCCGCACGAGTACGGCCGATGGCTCAGCCGAAGGCGATTCCGAAGAAGGCATACTCGGGCGGCCGGGGCGCGATCCCGAACCGGCGCGGCCCAAACACCAGGCTGTCGTCGGCCGTGACGCCGCCGCGGCTCCCCTCGAAGACGTGGACGAGTCCGGCGAGGTCGTTCTCACCAGGGCTGCCGGCTACGAGGTCGGATCGCCAGTCGCCGGTCAGGTCGCGGAAGAGGAGCGCGGTGCCGAACCAGTCGCTCGCCTCGGCCGAGCCGGCTACGTCCGGGCTGTTCTGGGTGTACGCCGTGGCCTTCGAGGGATCGAGTCCTCCACGTTTGCCGGGTATGACCGTGACCATGCCCGCGTCCACGACGGTGCCGACGTCCTCGCCGGGGGAGCCGATCGCCAGGTCCCCGATCCCGTCGCCGTTCGCGTCGCCGATGGCCAGGGCCTGCCCGAAGAAGTCACCGCTCTCCGGACTGCCCGGAACGCCGGCGGTCGCCTGGGTGAGGGAGAGCCGCCCGACAAGACCGCGGCTGCTTCCGAAGTGGACGACGACTTCGCCGGACGGAACCGGTCCGTCCTGGAAGTACCCTTGCACGACTTCGGCGTAGCCGTCGCCGGTCAGGTCTCCGATCGCGACGGGCCCGCCCGAGCGGAACGGGTTCGGTCCCTTGACGATCTGTCCCGCGCGCGTGTCCAACCCGCGCGGACCGCCGAAGAAGACGGCGAGCCGGTCGAGCGACTCCTGGCCGTCGAAGAACTCGTACCACGCCGCGTGGTCCGGGTAGCCGTCACCGTTGACGTCTCCGCTCGCGCCCGGGCCGGCTTGGACGTAGTTTCCTTCGTCGTCGATCGTGTCGAGCGCTGTGTACCGCACGGTCGACGGACTGAGGTGAGTGCGGCCGTACATCACGTAGTCGCCGTCCAGGCTCGGCACCACCAGGTCGGTGGCACCGTCCCGGTCGAAGTCACCGGACGAGAGCTGGAAGCAGTTCCGGTCCGGCGTGGCGACGGAGAAGCTGCTCCGGAGACCACCGGGGCTGCCGAAGGCGAGCGTCAACTGCGCGCCCGCCGACACGGAGGAACAGATCGCCATATCGACATAGCCGTCGGCGTTGTAGTCGCCCGCCGCGAGCCCTTGGCCGAAGTCTTCGTACGACCGCGGCTCGCCGGAGATCCAGCCGGCCGACCGATCCAGCCGCTGCAGCCGGGCGAGGTCCAGACCGTTCCGGCCGCCGTACACCACGCCGACCGCTCCGGCGTTGGCCTGACCGTCGATCGTCGCCGCGGTGGCCGCGACCGCGAGGTCACCCAGGCGGTCGCCGTCGAAGTCTCCCGGCCGGACGCGTACGTGGCCGGCGCTGACGTTGCTTCGAAGGGGTTCTCCCGCGGCCGCTGCCGCGGGCAGGCTCGCCGTGAGGAGGAGCAGGCCACCGGCGGCGAGTGCCACGGCAGCGTGGCGTCCTTGCGTGAGGCTCATGGCACCCGGCTTACCTCGGTGCGTGCCCGGCCGAAAGGAGCAGGCGTCTCGGCTCGCGCCGGACCAAAGGCCTGACCGGCCCGGGACCCGGCGTACGTCAGGTCATTCCGGCTGGTTGCGCGCGGCTCCGCCGACGAGGTACGGCGTCTTGACGCCCTCGTACATCAGGTGCGCGACGAGGCCTTCGGCCGCGTGCGGGAGGTTGTGACAGTGATCCATCCAGTAGCCGGGGTTGTCGGCGAGGAAGGCGATCTCGTACGTCTCACCGTCGCCGACGTTCAGAGAGTCGACCCACCATGGGCTGCCGGTGGATGCCACGCCGTCGCGGGTCAGCACGACGGCGTGATGGCCGTGCAGATGCATCGGGTGCACTTCGCCGCTGTGGTTGGCGATCGTCATGCGCACCACATCGCCCTCGGCGACCACGAACATCGGAACGTCGGGGAACAGGTGCCCGTTGACCGTCCACCACAGGCCGGGACGGCCGGCCAGGAAGCCGGGTCGCCGGCCGATCGCGTAGGTGAACGAGCGATCCGGCCGGCTCGGGTCGAAGGCCAGTGGCGCGGGCGAGCCGTACGACAGCAGGTCCAGCGTCGCAGCCGGCCGCCGAGTCGTGGGCGCGGCGTAGCCGCCCGAGCCGAGCACGACGGAGACCGCTCCGATCTGCACGCGCACGGCCGATCCGTCGGCGGGCATGGGGATCTCGAGGTCGGCTCGCCCACCCGCGGTGACGAGCACCGCCTTGGCACGGACGAGGGTCGGACGGTGCAGCTCGCGGCCGTCGACGGCGACCAGCCGGTATCCGGCGCCTGCCACCCACGCCGACATCGGACCGTTCTCGGTGTTGATGACCCGCACCCGGGCACGCTGTCCGGGCGGCACGGCGACCCGGAGCTCACCGGTACGTCCGTTGACCGTCGGCGTTCCGTCGTAGAGGTGAACGAGTGCCGTGGTGTCGACGACGCCGGCCGCGGGCCGCGGCGGATCCACCACGAACGCGCCGAGCAGGCCACGGCGCACCTGCTCGTGGGAGAGCTGGTGGGAGTGGTACCAGAACGTGCCCGCCTGCCCGACGACGAAGCGGTACGTGAACTCCCGGCCGATGCCGACGGCGTCCTGCGTGACTCCCGCGACGCCGTCCTGTGAGTTCGGCACCTCCATGCCGTGCCAGTGCAGCGTGATGCCGCCCGGCACCGAACGATTGACCAGGCGCACTTGCACCAGTTGCCCGACCGTGGCCCGGATGGTCGGGCCCGGCGTCTGGCCGTTCAGCGTGAACGCGTCGACGGTGCGGCCGTTCCGATGCAGCCGTTGCCGGTTCGCGACGAGCGTCACCGCGACGTCGGCGCGGCGCTTGGGGTCGACGACGATCACGGCGGCTATCCCGCGTTCCGCCGCCGTCATGCTGTGGTGGGCGTGCCCGGCGGCCACCCCGTGGTGATGGCCGCCGGCCTGGCCGCCGTCGGCGTACCCCATGTCCATGACGGAGTACGCCGACGGCATCCGGCTGGACTGCCACAGCCAGATCAACGGCACCAGCACGAGCGCGGTGGCCGCGAGTGCCGAGACCAGGCGGACCCGGCCCGATGGGAGGCGACGACGCATCGTTTCCTCGTTCAGGCTCAGGCGGACGTGGCCAGCCGCTGCTCGGCCTCCACCGCGGGCTCCCGGTCCGCCTTCCGAACCCGGCGCGCGGTGTAGACGGCCGCCGAGAACAGCAGCAGCGCGTTCAGGCCGTGCAGTGCACCCAGCGCCGCGAAGACGTGGCCGAACATGCCCAGCAGGATCTGGGTGATCACCAGCAGGAGTACGACGGCGGCCCACTTCACCGCGCCGGGGAGCCTGGTGAAGAACGAGATGATCAGCAGGATCAGCGCGAGCGCCGGGATCACCATCATGCCGTTCATGCCGTGCAGCATGAAGCCGACGACCTCGGGGAACGGCGAGCCCTCGCTCTCCATGACCGACTTGTCGAACACGCCGCCGCTGTCGACCCAGATGCCGAGGCCGGCGATCGCGAAGACCATCAGCATCGCCTGCACCATGACTTCGGCCGCGACCAGATAGGCCAGCACCTTGTAGACGGTTTTCATGTTTGTCCTCCCCTTGGGAATGCGAACGTCAGGCGGGGTACGCCATGGTTTCCGTCGCCTCAGCGATCCGTTCGTACGGAAGCTCCGCGCGCCGGCAGACCAACGCGACCGAATCCGCCGAGTCGGCCGCGAAGAGACAGAACGCGACCTCGTCGCGAGGCACATACAGCGTCAACAGCAGGCTGACATCCGGACCGGTGCCGAACATCTCGCCTGTCAACCGGTTGATTCGCTCGGCCGTCCGCTTCAGCGGCTCCGATCTCAGCGCGGGCCGATACCACTCGACCAGGTAGCGCGGTACATCGTCGAGGCTTCGGGTTGCCATGGCGCCACGCTAGGTCCGCGAACGTCCCGGGGAATCAGGGATTTCCCTATGCGCCAGGTGCCGGCGCCCTCACCCTGACAAGTGGATCTTGCGGGCCGTAACCACCGGAGGGCTGGTACGTCTAGGGGGTGGAGGCGTAAGTGATCGCATGTGTGTGCCTGGGCGGACCGTGCCTGGCGTGAGTGCCGGCGTGGTCGGCCGAGCCCTGGAGCTGGAGGCGATCTCCAGCTTTCTCGACGCCTGCGCGACGCGCCCGGCGGTTCTGCTCCTGGAGGGCGATGCCGGCATCGGCAAGACCACGATGTGGCAGGCGGCGGTCGAGCGGGCGCGCGACGACGGCCGGCGCGTCCTGCTCGCGCGGCCCGCGGCGACCGAAGCCCAGCTGCTGTACGCCTGCCTCGCCGATCTGCTGCGCGACGTCGACGAAGCGATCTTCCGCGCGTTGCCCGGACCGCAGCGGCACGCGATCGAGGTCGTACTGCTTCGGGGCGGCACCGGATCAGAGGTCGTCGAACCGCGCGCGACCGGTGCGGCGTTCCTCGCCGTTCTCGAGCGGCTGGCCGAGGACGTTCCGGTTCTGCTGGCGATCGACGACCTGCAGTGGGTGGACCGATCCAGCGCGGCGGTGATCGAGTTCGCCGTCCGGCGCCTGAGCTCGCGGGTGGGTGTGCTGGCGGCACGCCGGAGCGACGGGGACCGCGACGACGTTCCATGGTTGCGGCTGCCGGAGCCCACCCGGACGACGCGACTGCGGGTCGGGCCACTGAGCCTCGGAGCGCTCCGCGAGGTTCTCCGTGAGCACCTCGGCCGATCGTTCCCCCGTCCGGTGATGGTGCGGATCCAGGAAGTCTCGGGTGGAAATCCCTTCTACGCTTTGGAGTTGGCGCGAGGCGACGTGCTCGGCGGGTCGCCGGCAACAGCGTCGGCGCAGCCGGGATCGCTCGCGACCTTGGTCGCGGCCCGGATCGAGCGGGTCACGCCGGACGTACGGCAGCTCCTGCTGGCGGTTTCGGCGCTGGCCGATCCCACGGTCGAGTTGACGCTGCGGGCCGTGGAGTCGGACCCGGCCGACGGTGAGCGGCTGTACGCCGGCGCCGAGCGCGCGGGTCTGATCCGGCTCGACGGTCACCACGTACGCTTCACCCATCCGCTGCTGGCCGCCGGCGTGCAGGCCGCGGCGTCCGCGAGCGAGCGCCGTGCGATGCACCGGCAGCTGGCCGCCATCGTGACCGATCCGGAGGAGTGCGCGCGTCACCTCGCGCTGGGTGCGGTCGTCGGTGATCCCGAAACCATTGCCGCGCTCGACGAAGCGGCGTCCCGGGCCAGGGCTCGCGGCGCGCCCGCGGCGGCCGCCGAGCTCGCCGACATCGCGATCCAGCTCGGCGCCGACAGCCCGGAGCGCCGGCTCTCGGCCGCCCGGCATCACTTCGACGCGGCCAATCCCGAACGCGCCCGCGCCCTGGTGGAGCAGGTCGTCGCGGACGTCGAACGCGGGCCGCGGCACGCGGAGGCGCTGCTGTTGCTGGCGACGATCCGGCTCCACGACGACGACTACCGGGAGGCCGCGCTGAACCTGGAGCAGGCGCTGGAGGAGTCCGCCGAAGACCTGCGGTTGCGGGTCCGGATCGCCGTCCTGTTGCTGTTCGTCCTGGTCAACCTCGGGCGGATCCCGGACGCGATGCGGCGTACCGACGCCGCCATCGCCGACGCCGAACGACTCGCGGATCCGGACCTGCTGGCCAAGGCACTGGCCAGTACCACCATGATCCGCTTCCTGAGTGGCCACGGGCTCGACGAGCTCTCCTTGCGACGGGCGCTCGCCCTGGAGGATCCCGACGTACCGACTCCCGTGATGCTGCGGCCGACGCTGATCGGCGCCTTGTTGCTGGCGTGGACCGGCAAGCTCGACGAAGCTCGCGACCAGTTGCTCGCCGTTCGCCGGCAGTGCCTCGAGCGAGGCGAGGAAAGCGATCTGCTGTTCGCCGCCTTCCACGCCGTGGTGATCGAGTGCTGGCGTGGCGACCTGGCCGGCGCCCGCCTGATCGCCGAGGACACGATGGAGCGCGCCCTGCAGTTGGGCACCGAGATCCCGCTGGCGATCGCCCTGTCGACGCAGGCGAACGTCGCGGCCTACTCCGGCCTGCCCGAGCCGGCCCGCGAGGCCGCTCATCGCGCCCTGGAGATCTTCCAGCGGGGGAGCTGCCTGGCCGTCACCGTCTGGCCGATGGTGACCCTCGGGTTCCTGGAGGTGTCGCTGGCCGACTACGAGGCGGCAGCGACAACACTGGCACCGCTGGCGCAAGCGGCGGTTGCCATGGGCTACGGCGAGCCGACAGCGGCGCCGTTCGCGCCGGACACCATCGAGGCGCTCATCGGTCTCGGGCGCCTGGACGAGGCGGTCCACCTGCTCGACCAGCTGGAGGCCAACGGGCGCCGGCTGGACCGGGCCTGGGCGCTGGCACTCGGAGCGCGCTGCCGTGCGCTGGTGCTGGCGGCGCGAGGCGAGCTCGACGAGGCCTTGCGGATGGCCGAACGGGCACTTGTCGAACACGACCGGCTGCCGATGCCGTTCGAACGGGCGCGCACACACCTGGTCCTCGGCCAGATCCAGCGTCGCCGCCGCCAGAAGCGGTTGGCAGCGGCGGCCGTGCAGGAGGCGACCGCGGTGTTCGAGGCGCTCGGCATGCCCCTGTGGGCGGCCCGCGGCCGGGCAGAGCTCGATCGAGTGGCCGCCTCACCCACAGGGACGGAGCTGACGGCCTCGGAACGGCGAGTCGCCGAACTGGCGGCCACCGGCCTGACCAACCGCGACGTGGCGGCGGCGTTGTTCATCAGCCCGAAGACGGTGGAGGCCAACCTGTCACGCGTCTACCACAAGCTCGGCATCCGTTCCCGCGCCGAGCTCGGCCGCCGAATGGCCGACCTCGGCCCGTAGGCTCCCTTCGCCCGCGAGGACCACTCACCCTTTCAAGGAGCCTTGCAGGAGCGCCGAGACGAAGCGGCGCTGGAAGAGGACGAAGATGACGAGCGTCGGCGCCAGGATCAGCAGGGATCCGGCGCACAGGAGCGGGATGTCGGTGCCCCACTGGCCTTGAAACGCGCCCAGTGCGCCCGCCATCGTTCGTTTCGCGGGGTCGTCGACGAGGACGATGGCGAGGAGGAACTGGTTCCAGGTCCACAGGAACAGCAGGATCGCCAACGCCGAGATCGCGGGCATGGCCAGCGGAACGTGGATGCGCCAGAACAGCCTCCAGGTGCCGGCACCGTCGATGCGGGCGGCTTCGGAGAACTCGTCGGGCAGGTTGACGAAGTGGGCGCGCATCCAGAACACCGAGAACGGCATGAACAGCCCGATGAGCGGCAGGATGATGGCCCATCTGGTGTTCAGCAGGCCGAGGTCACGCACCTGGTAGTACAGCGGCGTGATGATGCCCTCGAACGGGAGTGTCAGGCCGAGCACGAAGACCAGGAACACCAGCCGGCGGCCCACGATCCTCAGGTGGCCGATCGCGAATCCCGCCATCGTCGACAGCAGCAGCGACACGGGAACCACACCGAGCACGATGAGCACGCTCGACTTCAGCAACTCGCCCATGTGCGCCGCCTCGAACGCGGCGGCGAAGTTGCCCCAGTGCGGTTCGCGAGGCCAGGTCAGGCCGGAGGGGTAGGTGCCCGACGGGTGTAGTGCCGTGACGAACAAGCTGACGAACGGCACGACGGTGACAGCCATCAGCAGGACGAGGAAGACCCGTCCCGGCAACGCCTCGCGCCGCCCCACGATCATGGCTGGTCCTCTCGGGTGAGCCGCTGAATCGGGAGTACGCAGGCGAGTACGAGCGCCATCAGTACGACCGAGAGGGCCGAGGCGACACCGACCTGCCGGTCGGAGAAGGCCTGGTAGTAGATCTCCAGTCCTGGAACCATCGTCGTGTTGCCGGGGCCGCCCTGGGTGGAGATGTAGATGATGTCGAAACTGGCGAGCGCCGCGATGACCGTGACGGTGACGCAGACCCCGATCTCCTGCCGCAGGCTCGGCACCGTGATCGAGAAGAACTCGCGCAGTGCCCCGGCACCGTCGATCCGGGCCGCCTCGTACAGCGCGGGGTCGATCTTGCTCATGCCCGCCAGCAGCAGCAACGTGCACAGGCCGAGCAGCACCCACGCACCGATCACGCCCACCGCCGGCAGGGCAGTGGAGAGGTCGCCGAGCCAGGCACGGGTGACACCGCCGAGGCCGACGTACGACAACACCTGGTTGACGAGCCCGTTGGAGGACAGCAGCCAGCTCCAGGCGATCCCGGCGGCCACCAGCGGGATGACCTGTGGGACGAACAGCACGGTACGGGCGACGAGCGCGAGCCGGCTGGTGGCGATCCGCCTGATCGTCGCCGCGATCGCCAGCCCCAGCAGCACGGGTATCGCGCTGAAGAACACGATCAGCTTGAACGCGTTGAGGATCGTGCCGAACAGCTCGGGGTCGGTGAAGACCCGCACGTAGTTGCCGAGCCCGGCCCAGGTCGACGGGCCGACGCCGTTCCACTCATACAGCGAGTACTCGAACGTGAGGGCCATCGGCCACAGGACGAAGACGGCGTAGACCGCCAACGCCGGCACGACGAACAGCCAGCCGGCCAGCCGCTCTGGGCGCGGCCCCGCCGGCCGGCCAGGGCGGCCCCATCCACTCGGTCGGCCCTTCGGTCGCGCCATCCGCTCAGCTTCCGACCTGGCTCTGATAGTCACGCTGCACCGACTCCAGCAGACCCTCCGGCGTCTGCTGGCCCGCGAACAGCCGCTGCAGCTGCGGCGTCCAGCTCTTGGCGTAGATGGAGCCGGTGGCGTTGGCGATGAAGTCCATCGCGCCGTTGTCCTCCGACACCTTCGCGCCGGCGGCGAGTGTCTCAGCCGTGACCGTGCCGGGCTTCACCGTGGGCATGTGCGCGTCGGGCAGCCCCAGCGGATGCGAACCGCCAACCTCCACGGCGATCTCTCGTGCACGCGGGTTGGTCGCGACCCAGTTGAGGAAGTACGCGGCGCAGTCGGCGTGCTCGGAGTGCGTGCCGATGCCGAACGTGAGCGGTGCCGACATCGCCGCGACCTTGCCGCCCTGCTTCGCCGGAGGCATCAGGAAGAAGCCGGCCTTGCCGGGCATCTGTTTGTCGAGGTTTCCGGACTCCCAGTCACCGTTGAACATGATCAGACCGTCGCCCGCCTGGAACTTGCTCATCATCTTCGCGTAGTCCATTGCGTTGGCGTCCCGGTCGAAGTAGCCCGCCTTGATCCAGCGCTCCAGGTGCTGAGCGGCAGACCGGTTGGAAGGCGTGTCGATACTGGCGCCGGGTTGCTGGAAGATCCAGTCGTTGACGGGAGCCGGCTCGCCGTAGGCGGCCATCAGGTTCTGCAGCGGAAACGCGAACCCACCGGTGGCGCCGCCGTTGAACTGCACGATCGGCGTGACGCCTGCTCGCTTCGCCTTGGCCAGCAGGTCATCGAGCTCCGCGAGCGTGGTGGGCGGAGCCTTCATCCCGACACGGTCGGCGAGCTCCTTGTTGTAGAAGACGCCGGTCATGCTGAAGTTCAGGCCCATGGCGTAGAGCGCGCCCTCGCCGCGCGGGCGGCCACCGGGACCGAGGCGTAGCTGTTCCAGCTGGGAGGCGGGCCACTTGTCCCAGCCGAACGCCTTGGCGTACGGGTCGAGATCCTTCAGCAGGCCATCCTTCACCAGTTCGGAGACCTGCGGAAGCCGCATCAGGTCGGGAGGATCGTCGGCGAGCACTCGTGGGGCGTTCTGGGTGATCACCGCGAACTGGTCCTCGCGGAGACTCCAGGTGACGTTGCTGTGCTGCTTGGAGAACTCGTCGGTGAGGGCCTTCGGCATCGGGAACCCGGTCTCGAAGTAGCCCTTCATCGTGATCGGCCCGGTGCCGCAGGTTGGCGCCTTGGCCAGGGATTTCGTGCTGTCAGCCGGCTGCGGGGCACGGCTTCCGGGTCCTCCGCAGGCGGCGGCGAGTGTCCCCGCCAGGGCCAGGAGGACGAGCGCAGCACTCCGGTGCCTGATGCGACGCGGCATCGCGTCTCCTCTGTGATCTGGAACCCGGCAGGATCGGGCCCTGGGATGCCTGATCCGGCTGCTAAATCGGATTAGCACGGCCAGTCTTGCTAGCCGTACTGTCCGATGTCAAGACTGTTATGCTGACGGTCACTTGGAGGTCCTGTGAGCCCACAACGGATCACGCTGGCCGACGTCGCGCGGCAGGCCGGCGTATCGTCCACAACGGCGTCGCTGGTGCTGTCCGGGCGTAGCCGCGAGTTGCGGATCTCCGAACGCGTCGAGCAGCGAGTCCTCGAAGCCGCCGAACAGTTGCACTACCGCCCGAACGCCGTCTCCGTCGGCCTGCGAACGGGCACCACCGGAACGATCGGTTTCGTCTCCGACACCGTGGCCACCTCCAGGCTGGCCGGCGACATGATCAAGGGAGCACTCGAGACCGCCCGGGAGCGTGGCGCGCTGTTGTTCATCGGCGAGACCGAAGGGGATGCCGACCTCGAGCGCGGCCTGCTGCAGGCCATGCACGACCGCCAGGTCGACGGCATCATCTTCGCTTCGATGTTCACCCGGAGGATCAGCGTGCCCCGGACACTGCTGTCCGGCCCCGCGGTTCTGCTCAACGCCCTGCCCAGGCGACCATCGCCCGTCGCGTGCGTCGTACCCGACGAGGTCGAAGCCGGGCGTTCGGCCGCCCGCGTGTTGCTCGAGGCCGGCCACCGGGAGGGCATTCACCTGATAGGTGCCGGACCCCGGGTACGCGACGTACCCGCTGCCGCGCTCGCCGGTACCGAACGGCTCACCGGCATCCGTGAGGTCCTGGCAGAGGCGAAGGTCAGGATCGGCAGCGGCCGGGTCTGTCCGGACTGGCAGCCGGAGTACGGATATTCCGCGACGCGCGACCTGCTCCAACATCATCAGCCCAGGGCGATCATCTGCCTCAACGACCGGCTGGCGCTGGGGGCGTACCAAGCACTCGACGACTTCGGGCTGAAGGTGCCGTCCGACGTGTCGGTCGTCTCCTTCGACGACCATCCCATCGCCACTTGGATCCGGCCCAAGGTCACCACGATCGCGCTTCCTCACTACGACCTCGGCCGCAGAGCCGTCGAGGTGCTGTTCGCCGAGATCGACGGGAGCCGGAAAAGGACCGGAGCGGAGGGCCAGGTTCACCGGGTGCCGATGCCGGTACGCATCCGCGACTCGGTGGCGCCGGCCGACGGCTCTTGACAGCCGGATGGATGCGGCACAGGATGTTTGCTAATACGATTTAGCGAGCGACAAAGGGCTGGAGGTCGACGGTGCCGATCCGCTGGCTCGCCAGCTGTGTTGTCGCGGCAGGGCTCGCCGGCACGCTGTCCGCGCCGGGGCCGGCATCGGCGACAAGCCCGCCCACGCGTGGCATCCGCGGCGTCACCGCCATCACCCAGGTCTACACCTACGGGCAGAAGGTGGCGGCGGTAGCCGTCGAGTATCCCGCCGTTGTCAACGCGGCCAGGCTGGAGCCGGACACGTTCACCGTGTCCGACAGCATCTACAACTTCCGGTACAACCCGATCGAGGACCTTCCGAAGCGGGCCGATCGGACCATCACCAACGTCTACACCAACGACACCATCGCGCTGCGACCTGGCGGCCGGTCGAAGCCGGGACGGTTCGTCATCGTCGAGCTGGCGCCGACGGATCCGGGTGGCAACACGGTCATCGTGTCCAAGTGCCCGACGGCGCTTTGTTCGGTGAAGGTGAATCCCGAGCTGCCGACCGAAGTCGTGCAGAGCAAGGACGTCTACGCCCTCGCCGGTCCCGGCCGCGGGAAGGTGGTCTCGGAGGGCTCGCCGGCCGCACATCCGCTGTCCGGCGAGACCGTCAACCTCCTCGTCGACGACTTCGTTCTCGACACGTTCGACCACGACGGCAGCACGCTTCGGTATGCCTATCACCTGCCCCGGAGATACAACCCGCACCGGCGTTACCCCCTCGTGGTGATCCTGCCCGGACACGGTATGGGATGGGACGGCGACAACCTGGGTGTGCAGATCGCAGCCGACATCCCGGCGACCGCCTGGCTTCGCCCGGAGTGGATCCACAGCCGCGAGGACGTCATCGTGCTCGCGCCACAGAACCAGCGGGCCGGACCTGCTCCGGAAGCAGCGGAGCTGGTCGCGCTCGTCGACAGCTTCATGCGATCCCATGCCGTCGATCCCGGCCGGGTCTACGCGTCCACGGTCTCCTACGGCTCCAGGCTCGCCTGGGAGGCGCTGGCTATGCGTCCCGGGCTGTTCAGCGCGGCGCTGATCACCGGGGGATTCGAGGTCGGCGCCGACCAGGCGGCCCGCATCGCGGCCGACCGGACACCGATCTGGATCACCCACGGCCTGAACGACCACCTGCTCCCCGTTGCCTACGGGAGGAACTCGTCGGCAACGCTGCGCGAGGCATACGTCGCCGCCGGCTCGAGCCCAGCCGAGGCGGCGGACCTGATCCGGTACACCGAGTACGGCAACGGTGCCTTCTCCGAACCGGACTACCACGCCGCGTTCGGCCCTACCTACGAGGACGCCGGCATCCTGCGCTGGCTGCTCGCGCAGGTGCACTAGGAGGTGCGACATCCCCGCGTTGCCGTATACCCGTTACGAACCCGTGCCGTTGAGCGCCGTCCGTCCCCAGGGCTGGCTCCTGGAGTTCCTCCGGCGGCAGTGTGCGGGAATCACGGGACACCCGGAGGCCAGCGGCTACCCCTTGGACCACACGTTCTGGGACGACCCGTCGCGGCCACCGGATCTCGCCGATCCGGCGATGGCCTGGTGGCCGTACGAGCAGACGGCTTACTGGGTGGACGGCGCCCTCAAGGCCGGATACCTCGCCGGCGACCAGGCCGTCCACCGGATGGCTCTGGAGCAGATCGAGGGCGCGCTCGCGACGGCGGCGCCGGACGGCTTCATCGGCCCGGAGATGTTCCGCGGGCAGCACCGGTGGGCGTACGTCGTGTTCTTTCGCGCCGTGCTGGCGCAGTACGCCATCTCGGGCGACCGGCGGCTGCTCGACGGGCTGGTGGCGCACTACCGGAGCACCCCGCATCCGATGAACTTCGGTCGCGACGTGTCCGGCGTTGAGATCCTGCTCGCGTTGTACGCCGAGACCGGTGAGGCCGACCTGCTGGAGCAGGCGACCAACCTGTACGCCCGGTTCAACCAGGCGCCCAGCCATCACGACGACGTTTCCCTGGCCGGCATGCGTTCCGACCGTCCCGTCGCGATGCACGGCGTGACGTTCAACGAGCTGGCGAAGCTCGGCGCGCTGATGTACGCCGCGACGGGTGACCGTGACTTCCTGAGCGCGACCCTGCATGCGTACGCCAAGGTCGAGAACGACCACCTGCTCGCGGACGGACTGCACTCCGGCGCCGAGGCCATGAGCGGCAACGGCCCGCTGGAGTCGCACGAGACCTGCACGATCACCGACTACACCTGGTCGCTCGGGCACCTCCTGCAGATCACCGGGGACGCGCGCCACGCCGACCAGCTCGAGCGGGTGATCTTCAACGCACTCCCGGGCGCGGTGACGAAGGACTTCACCGCGCTGCAGTACTTCTCCTGCCCCAACCAGCTGATCGCCACCAGCACGAGCAACCACAACCCCATGTCCCGCGGCGACAACCGGATGTCGTACCGGCCGGGGCACCCGGTGCAGTGCTGCACGGGCAACGTCCAGCGGGCACTGCCCAACTACGTCGAGCGGATGTGGATGTGCCGCCTCCGTGGCGCCGGCGACGGCGTGGACGAGATCGTCGCGGCGCTGTTCGGCCCGAGCCGGATCAGCCTGTCGCTGGACGACACGCCGGTGACGATCGAAGAGAACACGCGGTACCCGTTCGAGCCGCGCGTCGCGTTCACGTTGACGCCGCAACGCCCCGCCCGCTTCGCGTTCGCCGTGCGCCTACCGGAGTGGTGCCGCGAGCCGGTCGTCACGGTGAACGGCGAGCACGTCGCCGAATCCCTGGTGCCAGGCAGTTTCTGCCGCATCGTCCGCGAGTGGAGGGCGGGGGACCGGGTGGAGGTGTCGCTTCCGTTCGAGCTGGTGCCGAAGCGCTGGACCGGTGGCGGGATCAGTCTCACGCTCGGGCCGCTGACGCTGAGCCTGCCGGTGTCCGCGGAGCTCTCGGTCGACACCGAGGACGACTGGGAGCGTACGCCGAAGGAGTTCCAGCTCGCCCGGCCGAAACCGCGACTGGCGGAGTTTCCCGCGTACACGCTCACCCCTGGGAGTCCCTGGGCCTACGCCCTTCGTGACGACTCCTCGCTGGCCGAGGCGGCCGAGGTCGAGTGGACGGAGAGCACCGCCTTTCCGCTGGACGTCGAGGCGCCCGCCGTCCGGGTCACGGTTCCCGCGCGTCGCGTCCAGGGCTGGGCCTTGGCCGAGACCGATCGCGTGTCCCGCCTGCTTCCGTCGTTCAGCAACGGCCGGTTCCGCATGGTCGAGCACGAGGTCGAGGGCAACTTCACGCTCACGCCGGCCCTGCCCGAGCCTTCCACGCTGCCCGAGCTCCTGTCGGAAGACGTCGAACGGATCGAGCTCGTGCCGCTGGGAAACACCCTCCTGCGCCTGACCGTCTTCCCCGGCTGTCCGAACGTGGCTTCGTAACCGTCCTGCCTCCCGCGGCCCGGCGTGGCGTTCGTATGCTTGCCTTGACCTGACCGGCGCTGTTTGGTCAGGTCGGGAGGGAGGCAGCGCACGTGACACACCCCGGTCGGTCGGCGCCCGAAGGCCCCTGGACCAAGGTCGGCGCGATCGCCGGCGTGGTGGCCGTCGTACTGACCTACTTGGGCACGGCCTACGTCGTCCGGTGGCCACCCTTTCGCGATGCCGCGCCTCCTGCTTCTGCAACTGCCGCGGCACCGATCCGGGGCATCCGCCTACCCGACAAGGTGTTCGAGTTCAAGAGCCTCGGACACGAGACCCGCCAGTCCTCGGTGCTTGGCCGGGAGCAGGTCGACGCCGCGGCCTACGCCTACGACTACTACCAGAACGACGACGGCATCTGGTTCGACGCTACGGCCGTCGCCGGTGGCAACTCCATGGACGTCATCAAGGACCTGGAGGCGTCCTACCGTTCGAAAGCCCAGGCACACAAGCAGTTCGGCCCAACCACGTGCGTCTGGCCACCCGACGCGGACCCGAACACCCCACGCCACCAGGCCGTCTGCTTCCGCGTCGACGAGCGGCTCCTCCTCGGCCTGGTGACCAGCACCCACACCGCTGACCTCGAGGAAATCGGGCCGGCGAACCTCACTGACCAGCTCTGGAACCAGCTCACGCTGTCGTAACGTTCGGCATTGCCCGTCGCCCGGCGCCAAGCCTCAGCGTGGAAAGCGCCAAGCGATTACCGCAACGCCGAGACTGAGGCCTTCCTAAGATTCTCGACCGGGCCAGGTGCCTACGAACGCGCCAGTCCGTAGGCGCGCACGATCGTTGCCTGGTAGGTGTTGCCGTGCGAGTCGGTGGTCTTCGTGCGCAACGAGACGAACGAGGCGCCCTGCGGTGTCACCACGGCGGCTACGTACCGCCCCTTGTTCGCGGGTAGGACGAGCGCGGGCCGCCAGGTCGCGCCGTCATCCGTCGACGCTTCGACGTTGAGCTCCCGCAACTGCCCTACATCTGAAGCAGGGTTGGGTGACACGGTAATGGGGACGTACTGCACCGGCCCCTCGTGGCTCCGGTTGTGGTCGTCGACGTTGGGCGTGAAGGTCGCGGACCAGGCCGGGATCGGCCGCCAGCTCGCATGGCCCTCCGGATCGCCGGATGGTACGTGTGCGGAGTTGAACGTCCAGGCGGCATCCACCCTGGTCGAGAACTCCGAAACTCCGGCGTGCTCCCTGGTGGCCGACACCTCGAGCCGGTAGCGGCCGGGTTCTGCGGGGACGGTGAAGCCGTTGGTGCCCAGCTGGATCGGTTCGCCGTTGAACAGCAGGCGGGTTCGCCAGTCGTCCACTACGGAGTCTCCGCTGTTCCCGGCGCCGTCTCCGAACAGCTGCAGCCCGACGCGGATTTCGTCTCCGTTGCGGACGATGGCTCCCGAGCTGCCAGGCAACGGCGTCAGAGTTGGTGAGAAGACGGCGAAGAGACCGTGGTTCCCTGCCGCTGGGTGCGGATCGAGACCGGATTGGCGGCGCGGGCGTCCTGCACCAGCGCGATGTCGCGGTCCAGCTCGACCAATGGACGATGCAGTTCGTAGATCGAGCAGGCGGCGCCACTCGAGGACAACATGTCCGAGTGCAGCAGGTAGCGTCCCTTGGGCAGCCGGAGTCGCCAATCGTCTGCTCGCCCCCGGTTGCGGTGACCCGTCCCGAGTAGACGCCGTCCGGCCCGCCATGCCTGGTGTCGACGGTGACGACGACCTCGCCACTGCCGCCGGCCGGAATCGTCAGACTGGTTGGTGAAACCTGGATCGCGCCCAAGGGCGCAGGTGTGCCGTCCTGTGTGGTCAGCTCGGCTGAAAGGCGCACGGTGACCGCTTCGTCTCCCCGGTTCGAGTACGTCAACGGCTTGCCGGCTTCATCGCCGCGTCGCCTACTCGCGAACCGGTGCAGGAGAACCACGCCAGTGCGTCGTCATCGTCCACGGCACCGACCGCGAGCGCGGCGTCCGCACTGGCCGGCGATCCCACCCTGCAGCCCCAAGGGGAGTCCGCGTTGCCCGCCGAGACGACGAAGAGCGCCCCGGTCTGCGCGGTGAGGGTGTTGACGGCTTCCTCGGCAGGGTCGATCCCGGGAGTGTCTGCACTGCCCAGGCTGAGGTTGATGACCTTCGCGTGCTGCTCGACCGCCGCCCAGCGCATGCCGGCCAGGATCCACGACTCTTCGCACCAGCCAGTGCTGTCGCAGATTTTTCCGCTCATCAGGTTCGCGTCTGGTGCGACACCTTTGTACCTGCCGTCCGAAGCGGCGCCGGTTCCGGCAACGATCGACGCGACATGTGTCCCGTGTCCGAGTTCGTCGTCGGTGCCCTCGCCGGTGAAGTCCTCCGAAGCGCGAACTCGTCCTGCGAGGTCAGGATGGGTGGTGTCGATGCCGGTGTCGAGGACGGCGACATCGACGCCCGCTCCGGTCAGGCCACGGCCCCATGCCACCGGGGCACCGACCTGCGGAACGCTTCGGTCCAGTGACACCTTGCGCCTGCCGTCCAGCCAGATCCGATCGACGTCCTTGGCGGTACGCAGCCTGCTCCACGCTCTGCTCGCCTCGCGCTTGACGACTCGGGCGGCGGATCCACCGATCGCGGGCAGAGCGCGGCCGACCACGACGTGCAGGCCCGACAACCTCGCTCGGCCTTGCGTGCTGGAGTGTCGCACGATCAGAGGCACGTCATCGCGCTGCACGTCGTCGTAGCCGGCGTCGAGCAGCTGCGTCACGTCGAACAGCCGGCGGTCGAGTTTACCCTTGTCCAACAGGGCTACCGCGTCCGCAGGGATGACCTGCACATGGCCGCCCGTACGCAGGGTGGTGAATCGCATGCCCTCGCGGCCGGCGCCTGGGTCGATGTCGACCAGGTCCGACCGGCCGGCGCGTACGGTCACCCGGTCACCGGTCACCAGCGTCACCGAACGTCCGGCTGCTCCAGTGCCTGTCGGTGGCCTAACCGTGTCGGCGTTTTCGGCCGCTCCGGGCCGGCTCGTCAGTGAAGGGCCGGCGAGCAGCAGCGCGAACACGCAACTGAGTCTGGCCAAATTGTGCCTGAAACGCATGTGCTTCTCCGATCGACAGCAGGCGTGCGCCAGATTGGGAACCGGGCCGGGTGACGCGGCCGTGGGTTGGTGGTCAGCTTTCGCCGAGCTCGAAGGCCTGTGACAGCCGCGTCCACAACGCTTCGGACAGCCCGGCCCGGCTGCCTTCGGGGCCGTTCACCTGCCGGCACACGTCGCCCCGAATCAGGTACGACCAGTCGCGGCCGCTGCCGTTGGCGTCGCGAACGACGAGCACGTAGGTGTCCAGCCAGCGAGCCTCGCCGCATTCGGCAGGCTGCTTGGCGAGCGGGGCGAGCGAGCTCAACTCGGCGAGAATGCCGCGGATCTTTGCCTGGTCGGTCAGCCTGCCGTTGCCCTTGCCCTGTGGGTCCATCACGTTGCGCAGCTCCAGCCCCTGGCCGGAGGTGATCGCGGGAATCTCCGGTTGGGTGGTAGCCGACGGCAACTCCGCCGCGTTCACCAATGCCCGGGCCGCCTGCTCGTCCGGCGCGGTCGCGACGATGATGGCGTTCAGCCAGGGCAACGTGAGCGTGGCCAGCTTCCCGTGCTCGTATGTCGTGATCTCCAGCCAGCCCGGCTGCCCGTTCCGGCTCACCTTGCCCGCGTCTTGTGCCGGTAGGTAGAAGTCGGACGAACGGTCCGCCGCGGAGTACAGGCTGCGGATCTGCACCGTCTGCTGCAGCCGCTGGCTGATTGATGCCCGCGGCAGATCCGTGTCACCGACGGCCACGGTCCTGTTCTCCGGGAGGGACGAGCCGGCGGGTGTGCCCTCGACAAGCTGCCAGCCCGCGGGTACGGCGTAGGTGATGCCGTGGAACCTCGCGACCTGCGGCGTTGGTGGACTCGACACCAGCGTCTGCTGGTCGGCGTCGCGAGCCGACTCGACCAGCGCCGGCACACCGGCCGCGGCCGCCAGCACACAACCCGCCACCGCGGCCACGATCGCCGCCCTCGTCATGGCCCGCTGCCGCCGACCCTTGCGAACCACCTCGTCGTAGTCGATCCCACCGGGTGGCTGGGGGACGACCTCTCGCAGGAGTTGAGTGATCTGGTTGTCCTCGTGCGTCATGACTTGGTCTCCTCACAGATCAATGCCTGTAGCTGAGGCGCGCTGCGAAGCCGGCTCAACGCCTTGGAGGCATGGCTCTTCACCGTGCCGACCGTGCAGCCCAGAACCTCGGCGGTCTGTGCCTCGGTGAGATCGTCGAAGTAGCGCAGCACCAGGACCGCACGTTGCCTGCGCGACAGCCCCGCGAGCGCCGTCACGAGGGCGACCCGTTGGTCAGCTCTTGTGTAGCTGTCCTCGTCGTGCAGGCGTTCTGGCAGTTCCTCGGTGGGAACCTCACCCCGCCACTTGCGCCGCCACCACGTCGCATAGACCGACAGCATCACCTGGCGTACGTAGACCTCCGGCGCATCCCGACGACGCAACCGGCTCCAGTGCTGCCAGGTCCGGGCAAGCGCTGTCTGCACCAGATCCTGGGCCAGCGCCCAGTCCCCGGTCAGCAACCAGGCTGTGCGCTGCAGACCAGCCGACCGGGCGGTGACGAACTCGCGGAACCCCTCGTCGCTCATGTCAGCCTTCCCGCCTTCCGACAGCCTCAGCAGGCAGGACAACCTGGGGTGCCGAAAAGGTTGAGGCCTGCCCGGATCAGCCTGCGGCTCGCCGGGGGAGCCGGCGCTGCTTGGGGACCTGCGGGCTCGGCAGCGTCCACAACGTGACCGCACTCGTCACCGCGCCGCCAAGGGAGAACCTTGGCGGCGCGGTGGCCGGCCAGCCGGCGCGACGACGGTAAGGGCTCGCTACACGGCCTAAGGTTGCGCGTAACCCTTCAGTCCGCCGAAGTCGATCAGGACACAGGACTCGTCGCCGACGGTCCACGCGTCGTGGCCTGGGGGTACGTGGATCGCATCGCCTGGTCCCACTTCGGCTTCGTCGCCGTTGTCCATCACGACCTTCATCCGGCCGGACAGTACGTAGCCGACGTGCTCCACCTGGCAGCTGTCGGTGCCGGCCACTGGCTTGATGTCGTTCGACCATCGCCAGCCGGGCTCGAAGGTGCCCAGACCCACCGGTCCGGAGTCGAGGTTGACCAGGTCCAGGTGTCCGTGGGCGGGGAACGAGCGAACCTCGTCTGGTGACTGGAGATTCTTGCTCTGCATTTCGCTCATGATGACGCTCTTTTCTCGCAGGGCCAGACTCCGATAGTTTGCTTTCCACTAAACGGAAACGCCCAGCGTGACGGCCACCGTAAAGCCGCAACCGCCGCTTTCGCTAGGACCGTAGGCCCTAGCGACCCGGGACCTTCGACCGGGCGGCCGACCTGCCGCTTCGCGCGTCCAGCAGGCGGGCCGAGGTGGCAAGTAACGGTTGACGATTGGCGACTACCTCGCCGTCCGCATCGACATCCGCGTTCTGGAATATCGCAGCTGCTCAACGCAGGACGGCGGCCAGTAGGTCCGTGCCCAGCGTCGTCAGCTCGGGCAGGTCGAGGGAGTAGTGGACGTAGCGCCCGTGCCGCCGGGTTGTGAGCAGGCCCGCGCGGCGCAGGACGGCGAGGTGACGGGAGACCTCCGGGGCCGACAGCTTCCACGCGTGGGCCAGCTCGCCGGTGGTGTGCGGGCCGCGGGCCAGGGTGCGCAGCAGCCGCAGTCGTACCGGATGTGCGAGTGCCTCCAGCCGGAGCGTGACCGTTTCCAGCGGCACCGGCGCTGACGGACTCGGCTCGGCCACGGGATACTGCACCACCGGCTGCCATCCAGTCGCGTGGATCACCACCAGGTGCGGGCGGCCGAAGGCAGTGGGGATGAAGGTGACCCCGTCGCCGTGGGCGGCGGTCGCGTTGTCCTGCAGCTTGTCCACGACGATGCGGTCGCCGTCCGGTGCCAGGGTGACCGCGCCGGAGACCGAGGCGAGTGCCGCCCCGATGCCCTGGCGCTTCAGCAGGTCGTTCTTCAGACGTAGGTCGGTGGCCAGTTGTACGGCAACGCCTGTCCAGGCGGTGTCGAAGAACGCCTCGGCGCACTGCTCGAGAGTGTGGCGTACCCTCGCCCGCACCGCGGCGGGGTCCGCGAGCAGCCGCTCCGCGAAGGCCTCTTGGAGGGCGCCGCGGGCCTGGGCCAGGTCCAGGGCGCGCTCGCGCGCGGCTGCGTCGGCCAGCGGCGACGGCGTACCGAATACGACCCGATTGCTGCCGCACGTGGTGGTGAGCGCGGCGCTCACGTACTTCTCGTCGTCGATCCGGTCCACATCGTCCAACTCATCGGCGAGGGTCTGCCGGGGCCGGGCGGGGACCAGGAAATCGGCTCGTGAGGAACGCCAGAGGAACTCCGCCTCCCGTAACCGCTCGGCCAGCTCCGGCGGCAGCCCGGACCAGACGTCCCCGGCCCAGCCGGCCAGCCGTGGGTGATGCCCTGGCTCGGCCAGGACGTGCAACATCGCGGTCAGCTCGGCCAGGGGAGAAGCGGTGAACCGCAGCCGCTCGGCCGGCAGCCCGGTGATGTCGATGCGCAACGTCATCCCCCCATCATCACTGGCCGGAAGGCCGGCGAAGGCGTCGGTTGACGATGTCTGTCAACTGACGTGCTGCATCCAGCCGCCCGAGACAACCGTTGGCGCCATGGCAACCACCACCCGAGTCCGTCTCCGCGCCCTCGTCCGAGCTTCCGGAGGTCCCCGCTACGCCGTCGCCCTGGCCGTGGACGCGCTCGGCACCGGACTGCTGCGGCCCTTTCTGCTGCTCTACGGGGTGACGGTGCTCAGGCTGTCCGCGCCAGTCACCGGCACCGCCATGACAGCCGGCGTCGTCGCGGGTCTCGCTTGCATGCCCGTGGTCGGCCGATGGCTGGACCGAGGCGCACGCAGCACGGTCGTGGCGGCGTCGATGCTGGTGCGAGTGCTGGGTGTGGCGCTGCTGCTGGCCACTCCGACGGGGACCGCCTGGCTGTTCGCGACGGCGGCGCTCTTCCTCGGCATCGGCAACCAGGCGTGGCCGGCCGCCCACGCCGCCCTCGTGGCCACGGTCGCCCACGGCCGGGAACGCGACGCCGCTCTCGCGGGGGGCCGCGCCCTGCGCAACGCCGGCCTGGGCGCCGGTGCACTCCTCGCCACCGCATGCCTGGCGGGCGGCCCGTCCGCATTGCAGGCGCTGGCGGCCGTAACCGGGCTCGCCTACCTCACCGCGGCGGCCTTGGCGTGGTCGGTCCACGTACACGCACATCCGGCCGCTGCGGCTGTGGCTGCCGCTGCCGCTGCCCCGGACGCCGAACCCGTACCCCGGATGCGCGCGCTGCTGGCGGCCAACGTGATCTACGTCTTCTGCCTGAACGTCCCCGAAATCGCGCTGCCTCTGGTCCTGGTGACCCAGCTGCACGCCTCCCCGGTGTGGTCGGCGGCCATCTTCGTGGCCAACACGGTGCTGGTGGTCACCCTGCAGGTTCCGGTCACAGTCCTGATGTCCCGCTTTCCCCGCCGGTCCGTGCTGGCATTCGCCGGCGTGCTGCTCACCGCGTCCTACCTCGGCTTTCTCGCAGCCACCTCCCTGGGACCCGGGTCGGCTGCAGGTGCCCCGGCCGTCGCCGCGGTGTCGGTGGCCAGCACCCTCGGCGAGATCGTCTATGCGGGCAGCGCCACCGCACTCGTCACCGCCCTCGCCCCGCCGCATCTCATGGGCCGCACCCTCGCCCGCTTCCAGCTCTCCACCGGCTTCGGCCTCGCCGCCTCCCCAGCGGTCATCACCGCTCTCGCACCCCACGGCCCGGCCGCCCTCTGGGGGAGCCTCGCCACCGCAACCCTCCTCTCCGCCCTCACCCTCGCACCGACGCCATCCCACCTCGGCCCGCGTACCTCGCGAGGCCGCCGCGCTGATCGGAAGCTGAGCTCGGGTGCGAAGCCGGCCAGCGGATCGCGGCACGCCGCAAGGGCGGAAGCAGGAGCCGAGAGGTGACCTGACTGAGCTCTGACCTCGCGTCGATCTACGAAGAAGTCGAGAGCCATCGGACATCGGACGACCAGAAGCCCTTCACCGTCGTGCGTGAAGGGCCTCTGACATGAACTTTGGCGAGGTGGAGGCTACGGGAAGACGTTCACACCCTGCCCCAAGCCGTAAGGACGCTGATCAGGAAGCTACCCAGGCTTCGCTCCAAGATCGCAAACTCCGCCGACGAGCGACCACCCGCCAGTGACGGTGAATGCGTCTTGGCTCCAGCTGGGCGACAGTCCCCAGACCCGGTTGGCGCCAGATGTGGTGGCTGAGCTTGTTGTGGCTTATCGGTCTGGCCGCACCATCTGCGAGCTTGCCGGCCAGTTCAGGATCGCCCGCCAAACCGTCAGCGAACACCTCCACCGCCACGGCGTGGCGATGCGTCGCCAAGGCCTCTCAGACGATTAGGTACTTGAGGCCATCCGACTCCGCAAGCAGGGCCTAACGCTCAAGACGATCAGCCAGCATTTCGAGGTCTGCATCGACACCGTACGCGACCGCCTGCGACGCAGCGGCCTATCGACCGGCCGGCCCACGTAGCCGGTCGCCTGGCCTACTCGCGTACTCCCGCATGGCGTGGGGGCAGGTGCAAGCCATGCACACTGCCCCTGTCGCGATGGGCACCATCACTGAGCTGGGCTCGCAAGGCAAGCCGGTGCGCCGATCCTCAACCGTCTGAGTAGTTGCAGTCCATTATGGTTAGCCATCCAGGCCAGTGCCGGATACATCTTGGCGCGCTTCCTCGAAGAATTCGTCGAGCAAGGCAAACAACGTCGCCACTGCCTCTTCATCTTGCTGCTCGGTGAAGTAGCGGATGTCAGGCCAGGCACGGTCATCGTATATCTCGCACAGGACGAGATATGGCCAATACAGCTCCGGCCGCCCCTTTCCGCGAGGGATGAGCCAGCTATGAAATTGCTTGAGGACACGGTTGCCCGAGCCCAGATCGTATCCGTCCAGAAAAGCGCAGGTCCCCTCGTAGGTCTTGCGTATCACGTACATGCCGTGAAGCTTTTTGAAATTGCGGAGAAATTCAGCCAGGGGCGTGGTCGTCGTCATGATCAGAACCCAAATTCGATGTATTTCCAGTAGTCAAAGCGTCTTTTATACTCTTCGATGCCAATCCCATTCTGATGCCACTGATCATAGACCTTGCGATCTTTGCCGGCACCTTTGATTACCACGGTGTGGTGGAACCAGGTCTCCTGAAGCTCCGGAGTACCCGGCCCGCCCGGCCGGTACGGTCCCAGGGATATCGGACTACCATCCGGACCGACGACAGAGAAGGTCTTTATTTCGCCACCACTTTTCTTCGCAAACGCCTCTGCCCACTCGTCACAACCCGCGTTGTGGACCAGGACGGGCGTCTGGCCAGCCAAGACATAGTAGGTGTTGGTGCCGTCGGAGGTGAGGTTGCCGGCTTCGTCGTAGTCCAGGGTCTGGCCGTCGAAGGTGGTGAGGCGGTTGGCGGCGTCGTAGACCATCCCGGATGCCGGCTGGGGCAGGGTCGCTTCGGCGAGGGTGCCGGCCACCTTGGTGCGGCGGTCGAGCTTGTCGAAGGTGTAGGTGACGTTGCCGGTGAAGGCAGTCCCTTGCTTGTAGGTGATCTGCGGCGTCGTAGATGTATCTGGTCTTGCGGCCCATCGGGTCGGTCGTCGCCGTGAGCTGCCCGTCCACGTAGTCGCTGGTGATCAGGCCGAGCGGTGTCTTCGTCTCGGTGACCTTGCCCTGGGCGTTGTACTTCGCGGTCCGGGCACTGTTCCTGGGGTCGGTCAGCTTGGTGACGTTGCCGGCTTCGTCGTACTCGAGCAGCGTGGTGTTGTTGTTGGCGTCGGTCACGGTATCCGGGAGACCGAACGGTGTATTGCGGTACGTCGCGCACGCCGAAACAGACTTCGTACCCGCGGTGGCGCCGAAGGCTTCGGGGTTGCCGGCCGCGTCGTAGTCGATGCTGGTGGTGCGACCGAATCCGTCGGCGGCCTGCTTCGGTAGGTCGGTTGCGGGGGCCTGGTTGACGGAGACGGTGTACTCGTTGGCGGTGCCGAGGGCTGCCGGAGATGCGTTGCCGGTCAATCAAGCGGCTGCGCCCGAGGACGGCGGCGAAACGCTCGACCTCTCACCCGCCCGACTGACGATAACCGTCGGCTTCGGACCCACACTTTCCCAAAAGTTCGGCCGCGACCGGTACGGCATCGCCAAACGCAAACCAGAGGCGGGCCCTTGGTGAGCTGCCCGAATTTCCTGGAGACCGCCTCAGCCTTGAACGCAGCGGCGGCGACATCGCCATCCAGGCATGCGCCGACGACCCCCAAGTCGCCACCCACGCCATCCGTCAACTCACCCGGCTCGCACTCGGCACTGCCATGGTCCGCTGGACCCAACTCGGCTTCGGCAAAACAGCCTCCACCACACCAGCCGAACAGACACCACGCAACCTGATGGGCTTCAAAGACGGCACCAACAACATCAACGGAACAGACACCGCGGCACTGAACCGTCACGTCTGGGTTCCAGCCACAGACGGGCCAGCCTGGCTGAGGGCTGGAGGGGGGCATCGCCCGCGGAGTCCGCATCCACCTCGAAGCCTGGGACCAAGCCAGCCTCGGCGACCAGCAGAACACCATCGGCCGGCTCAAAGGCATCGGCGCGCCACTCGGCGGCCGCAAGGAACGAGTTGCCGTCAACCTGGCCGCGCTTCCCACCGACTCACACGTCCGGCTCGCCCACCCCGATGCCAACAACGGCACCCGCATCCTGCGCCGCGGCTACTCCTCCATCGACGGCAGTGACCAACAAGGACGCCTCGACGCCGGCATCTTCTTCCTCGCCTACCAACGCGACCCCCGCACCGGCTTCATCCCGCTCCAGCGCAAGCTCGCTGCCAGCGACCGGCTCAACACCTACATCCGGCACACCGCATCCGGCATCTGGGCCTGCCCACCTGGCCCCGAACCCGGCGGATACTGGGGCCAGGAACTCCTGGCATGAGAGACGAGCCGATGATGTCCCATCCCACCCAGCTCCCAGAATCGGACACGTAACACAAAGAAGCCCTCTCCCAGAAAGCTGAGAAAGGGCCTCTGACCTTGCTTGTGGACCTTACGGGAAGAAGTTCAAACCCTGCCCCGGGCTGTAAAAGTGCTGGTCAGAAAGCTATCGGAGCTTCGCTCCGAGATCGCAAACTCCGCCGACGGCCGCCCTGCTGTCACTGACAGTGAATCTGCACCTGCTCCCGGTGGACGACAGTCACAAACTCGGTTGACGCCGGATGACGTGGCAAGGCTGGTCGCTGGGTACCGGTCCGGCCGCACTATCTACGAGCTTGCCGGCGAATTCAAGATCGCCCGCCAGACCGTCAGCGAACACCTCCACCGCCACGGCGTACGCATGCGTCGCCGAGGCCTCACCGAGACCGATGTTGCCGAGGCCGTCCGGCTCCGCAAACAGGGCTTGACGTTGAAGACGATCAGCGATCATTTCGAAGTCTGTATCGACACCGTGCGTCACCACCTGCGCCGGAGAGGCGTAGCCACCGATCGACCCGCGTAGCCGGTCGCGAGGCCCAGGCTACGCGCAGTCTCCCGCATCGCATACGGGCAGACGGCGGTCATGCACAACGCCGCTGCCGTAATGGCGGCCAGGGCCGAGTCGTGAGCGAACTGGAGGACCGCGTGCAGTGCCCGCTTCGGCCGAGCAGCCATTGCCTCCAGTTCAGCATCCGGTGGTACCGGGTCACCGCTCGAGTTCAAGTTGAGGCAGCCAATCCCGTCGCGGCCCGGATGCCCGCCGGTCTGCTCTCGCCATGCGGCACCGGCCGGCGGAAATCTTGGCCAGACTACGACCTGCACTGGACCGTGATAGCGGTGTCCCACGTCAACGCCTATAGCTCCATCGCGGAGGCAGCACCAAGCGTCAACGCCAAACGACCGGTCAACCGCCAACGGTACGACAAAGGTCCACATGACTTCGCATGCTCGAGGTAGTCGCCCGGAGCGCAAACCGCTGGTTCACGTCTGACATACGAGATCGACGCCCGGACGCCACCCGCTCGAACCAGGTCTCCCGCACGCAGCGCGCGCTGGCTTCCGGCAAGCAATGCCGCGAGCGTGACCCACAGCGGCAGCATCCCACCCGCCCACAAACGAGAACCGCACGACAAGCAGTGAGGGGCGATCATGGTGAACCAGGCGACCTGAGCCAGCAGCACCGGCCATACGTGCCGGACCCCAGCAGGCTATGCGGCGCGCCATCAACGACCGGCTGAAAGCCTGTAAGGCTTGGTGAGCGCTATTCATTCAAAATCAATGGAGCGATTTGAATCGCTACTCAGATATAAACACACTTCCCCATGCTGAGCCCTCGCTGGTTGCGGTCTTATATGCCCTCGAGATCTCTTCGTCAAAGATTACCGACAAGGTAGTCGGATGATATCTGAGATCCGGATCGGACTCACCGAGCGCTACCACAAAGCTACCTCCACCGTGAAAACTAACCCGAAATGCCCACACACTTCGCGGACAACCACTCTCTGAAGTATGCCATCCGATGCCCACCTCTCGAATTGTCTTGCCCAAGATTGGCCGCCATTGCGGGTTTCTATTCATCGATACGCACTCCGGCCCATTCAGGCCACTAGCCGACACTCCGTCGACAACAAGAGCAAGTCCTTGCACCAAGTCATCCATTGCCCAAGAGATGACGACGTGCGTGTTTCTGATGGATAGAATTACGTCGAGATCAACCTCATGGACCGGCGCATTGTCGCCGCTAGTTGCACCGTGCGAAAAGACCGGCCTCACATAGTACACCTCCTCGATCGGGCCGCTCCCAAGGGCATGGAGCACCGCCTGTAGGTTCTGTGTGTCACCGTCCATGATTGGCGAACTCAACTAAACCTCCTCAATATCTAAACCTACTGAAGTAGCCAAAGCTCCCATCTGGCCCGAATACGGCGCCGGCTCCGTCTGGCTTAATTACTCTAACTCCGCCAGCAAAGTTACCGCCGTCGACACGCTCGATCTTCCTCCGCGGATGGTAGATGATATCACGCAACAACTGGAGTCCAGCGTCGTCCAGATCCTTTCCTGGGACAGTGGGAAACTGTCCCCGATCCATGTGCTTCTGATACTCGCGCCCCACCCGAGTAAGGCTGCCCTTGGATGCCCGCCGCCCTGCGCTCAACCAGACCGCACTCAGAGCGTCGTCCAGGAAGCCCCGGACCATGATCGGGAGCGCGACCATCATGATGCCTTCACCGCAGCCCTTGATGAAGCCGCGGCCGAAGTCGCCAAGGCTATGCTTGCGGCCTAGTAGCCAGCCGGCAGTTGTGTTGATGGCTCCACCGCCGAGGCATGCTCCAATAAGGCCTCCGGCATGTACGGGCGTCGTCCCAAATGGGTCGGTGAAGTCGACCGGGTCGCCGGCGGCGTATTCGTAGAGGTTGTAGCCGCCGTCGAAGCCGATGGGGTCTTCGGAGATGAAGCGCATGAGTTTCGGGGAGTAGAGTCTGGCGCGGTTGTCTTGGAGGCTGGCGGGCATGGTTGGGCCGGAGATGCGGCCAGTCCAGCGGATCGGGTTCGAGTCCGTCGGTGCAGAGTTGCTGGTGTTGCCGAACAGGTCGTATGCATAGGAGGTCTGGACTCGTCCGGAGGCGTCGGTCAACGCGAGCGTCGATCCCAATGCATCGCGCAGGTAGGCGTTTGCCGCTTCTGTGGCGTCGAAGCGCGCGAGGGTCTCGTCGTGGCCGAGGCCGTTGAGGAATGTCGACTTGGTGCCGTCAGAGCCGGTTTGGCCGATCAACTCGTCACCGTCGAAGCGGAAGCCCGTGGTCAGGCCGGCGACTGTTGTGGTTGTGCGGCGGCCGAGCGGGTCGTAGCGCAACGTCGAGGTGGATGCTCCTTCGTCGACTGCGACGAGTTGGCTGCGGGCGTCCCATTGGTAGGTGTTGGTGCCGTCGGAGGTGAGGTTGCCAGCCTCGTCGTAGCCTAGGGTTTGTCCGCCGAAGGTAGTGAGGCGGTTGGCGGCGTCGTAGATCATCCCGGATGCTGGTTGCGGAAGGGTCGCTTCGGCGAGTGTGCCGGCGACCTTGGTACGGCGGTCGAGCTTGTCGAAGGTGTAGGTGACGTTGCCCGTGAACGCCGCGCTCTGTTGGTAGGTGACCTCCTTCAATTGGCTGGCGTCGTCGTAGCTGGTGGTTTCGGTGACCCCGCCGGGCAGGGTCTTGGTGACCAGGCGTCCGTCAGGGTCATAGGTGTATTCGGCAGTGACGGCGCCGCGGTTGACCTTCCACAGCAGGTCGTTCGGGTAGTAGTCGAATGTGACGGGTTCTTCGCCGGACGCTGCCATGGACTTCAGGCGGCCGCCGTCGTCGTAGTCGTAGGTGATGTCGCCTTGCGGGCCGGACTCCTTGGTGACTCGGTCGAGGTCGTCGTACTCGTAGGTGATCGAACCGGCACCGGGTGTGGAGTCGGCCACGGTCTTCAGCCGGCCACGGGTGTCGTAGCCGTAGGTGAGCGTGGACTCGAAGACCTCGGGGCCGGTCTTGCCGAAACCGACGAGTTTGGTGCGTCCGAGTTCGTCGTATCGGTATTCGGTGACCTTGCCGCGGCGATCGGTGTGCAGCTTGAGCCGGCCCATGGCGTCGTACTCGTACGTCTCGTACGCGCCGAGTGGGTCGGTGCGTTTGACCAGGCGGTCGGCGTCGTCGTACTCGAAGTGTGCGGTGTGGCTGCGGGCGTCGGTGACCGACAGGACGTTGCCGTTCTCGTCGTGGTCGAAGACGAGGCTGTTGCCTTCGGCGTCGGTCGTCGACTTGACGACGTTGGCGGCGTCGTAGGTGGTTTTGGTGGAGGTGCCGTCGGGTGCGATGGTCTCGACCACGCGGCCTGCGGCGTCGTGGATGTACTTGGTTTTGCGACCCATCGGGTCGGTCGTGGCCGTGAGCTGGCCGTCGACGTAGTCGCTCTTGGTGATCAGTCCGATCGGTGTCTTCGTCTCGGTGACCTTGCCCTGGGTGTTGTACTTGGCGGTCCAGGCACTGTTCCTGGGGTCCGTCAGCTTGGTGACGTTGCCGGCGTCGTCGTACTCGAGCAGGGTGGTGTTGTTGTTGGCGTCGGTCACGGTGTCTGGGAGACCGTACGGCGTGTTGTTGTACGTCGCCCGCGCCGAGACCGACTTCGTGCCGGCGGTCGCGCCGAAGCTTTCGGGATTGCCGGCGGGGTCGTAGTCGATGCTGGTGGTCCGGCCGAAGCCGTCGGTCGCCTGCTTCGGCAGGTCGGTCGCGGGATCCCTGTTGACGGAGATGGTGTATTCGTTGGCCGTGCCGAGGGCGCGGGTGTCGGTTACGAGGTAGCCCTGGTCGTCGTAGCTGGTCTTACGTTTCACACCATCGGGTTCGGTGACGGTGGTGGACAGGACGCGTTTGCCGTCGGTGCTGAGCTGGTAGTCGAAGGTGTAGGTGCCCTCGCCCAGCAAGGTCTGCGTATGCACGCGACCGTTCGCGTCGTAGGCATTGGTGAGGTAGGTCTTGCGGCGGGCGTCGGTGATGGTGGTGATGCGGCCGGCGGTGTCGTAGCCGTACTCGGTGACTTCGCCGTGGGGGTCGGTGACGGTCTTCAGGCGGTCGCCGTCGTAGGTGTAGGACACCGAGCGGCCGATGTTGTCCTCGACCTTGAGGATCTTGGGCATGCAGTTGGTGCTGCCGCAGGATTCGTAGGTGTAGTGCAGCCAGGCGCCGTTGGTGGAGCGTACTTCGGTGATCGGGCCGTAGTAGCTGCCGTAGGTGTTCTTGTACTTGCGGATGATCTGGACACGGTTGCCCTGTGGGTCGTAGATCTCCTGCAGGGGTGCGATGTCACCGAACACGTAGGTGAAGCCGTTGCGCAGCTTGAGGTGCCATTTGCCGCCGGCGTTGCACTTGCCGACCATGGAGAACCTGGCCTTGTAGAACTCCGGCGACGCGCTCCGGGCTTCGAAGGTGGCGTCGCAGAAGCCAGTGCCGGGCGAGATGCGGACGAAGTGCACTTGGCCGCCGTCGGGGAAGTTCAGGTCGGCTTCCTGGTATTGCTGGCGTGAGGACAGGAACATGTTGTAGAAGTCGTTGCTTCCCATGCCCAGTGGGCGTTTGCGGCCGTCGCCGGAGTTGTAGCCGCGGGTGAGCTCGAGCGGGATGACGTCGTCGACGGCCAGGTCGGTCTGCTTCGTCGTGAACAGGCCGCTGGACAACTCGACTGGGTCGCCGGCCATGTTGAGGAACTTCAGCAGAAACGTGGCGAGCCCTTCGGCCATGCCTTCGACGTTGATCATCGCGCCGTCGAAGTCGTAGATGGCCGTGGAGGTGTCGGGCTTGATCTGGCGGCCGGCCTGGTCGACCTGGCCGCCGCCGTAGATGCCCCAGCCGGCGTCGTTCTTGTCGTAGTGCCAGAAGTTGACCCGCTGCCCGGCCTGCAGCTTCAGGTAGTTCGGGTACACGAGGCGGGCCGCGCCACCGACCAGTTTCCCGCCGGCGGGCTGGACGGTGAAGTACGTCGGCACCTGAACCCCGTCCGGCATCGGGATCGGTGTCCGGTTGACCGGGATCTGGGTGATGCCAACCCTCTTGGCCGGTTTGCCATCGGCATCCAGCACCGTCACGCCGGCCGGGATATGCAACTCCAGCCCGGGGATCGCTGGGTTGGTCAACACCACCGGATGCTTGGTCGGCGACTCGATGGCGACCTCATACTCGGTGTCCAGCGCCGGCAGGTACGGGGTGTAGTGCAGCCGGTTCTTCCCGGACCGCAGCCTCACCTGCACGTCGAAGACACCGTAGGTCTTCTGCTTGGTCGACGCGCTCCGGCCGTCCAGCCGCAGCACCTGCATGCCCTGCTGCAGTCCACTGAGGCTGAAGGCGCCACTGGAATCGGTACGCGTGCGCCGCGGCCCGACGCCGACCGTCACACCACTTAGCGGTTCACCGTCGGTCCGGCGCACGACACCGGTCAGTCCGGCTGTCGCCCGCTTCGGCGCCCTATACGTCGTTGCCGGCGCCCCGTGCGGGAGCTTCTTCAGCGTGGCCTTGTCGATCGACGCCTGTGAGGGCATCGGGCCTTTGCGGAACGGGTTTCCGACCATCGGCTTCTCAACCGGCGGTCGCTTCGCCGCGAGCGCGGCTTGCGTCAGCTGGAGCGTCGTGTTGCCGATGTCGTCCTGCTGCGGGTCGATCTTGATCGTGTACGTGCCGGACGCATTGAGGGTGACAGTCCTGTTCGGGGTTCCCGAGACGTTGAACAGGTAGGTACACGCACCGGAGGGCGGGCAGAGGTTCGCGATCGGTGTCGCGGTGTTTGTATAGGTCTCCGCCGTCACGGTGAACGTGACGTTCTGGCCGGCCGTGCCGGTGAACGTGATCGCGGAGTTCTGCCCAGGCCTTGTCGTGCTCACCGTCACAGGCGAGCCGCCGATGCTCGCCGAGACTGTCGAGTCCGCAGGGACACTGGTGATCGTGACCTTGAACGTGCCGACTAGTTCGGCCTTCGGGTCAAGCACCACCCGATAGGTCCCCGCCTGCGTGAGCGTCTGCGTGTCGAGGAACCCGGTCGCCGAGGTCAGACAGGTAAGTCCGACAACACGACGGTCGTCAGGAGCGAACAGGGTCGCGTCCAAGCAGACTGTTCCGGCCGTCCGCTCCACCTTGGTGAAGATCCGCTGGTTCGCCGTCGCGGTGAACGACACGATCCCGTTCTGGCCCGCCTTGGTCGTGGTGACCTGGCCGGCCGCGCCGTCGATGATCGCCGTCGCCGTCGCATCGGCTGGAACACTGGTGACAGCGATCGTGAACGTGTTGGTCTCCACATCGTTCGGGTCGACAACGAGGCGGTAGGTGCCGGCTGCTGGAAGTGTCACCGGATCGACGTAGGTCGGGCTGCTGTTGGCACAGGAGACATCGGCCAGTTCGCTGCCGTCGGGTGCGTGGAGCACCAGGCTGACGCAGCGGCTCGATGTCGTGGACTTGGTGACCTTGGTGTAGACCCGCTGGCCGGCGCTGCCGGTGAACGACACGGCTCCGTTCTGGCCTGGTTTGGTGATCGCCAGCACGCCGGTCGCGCCGTCCACCACGGCGGTCGCTGTGGCGTCGGCGGGCACAGAGTTGATCGTCGCCTTGTACGTGCCCAGGTTCAGGGCTTGGGGATCGATCAGGAGGGTGTAGGTCCCTTTCCGGGGCAGCGTCAGGGTGTCCAGCCTTCCGTCACCACTGAAGAACTGTTCGTTCACCGGTCGCCCGTCGGGAAAGAGCACCGTCACCCCGTCTGGACCGAACAAGCTGACCTCGTACGCGCCGCCGGTTCCGGTCAGCTGGGTGTAGATGCGGTCGCCCTCGTTCGCCTCGAACGTGAACCGGGCCTGCTGGCCCGGTGCCGTGGTCGTCAGCGACGCCTGTGCACCGTCCACCAGGATCGGTGTGGACAGGTCGGAGAAGACCGACGCGAGCACCTTGACACTTCCGGTACGGGAAGGCGGGCTCTGCGTGTCGACGGGATCGATGACCACCGCATACGTGCCTGGTGGGGAGCCGGCTGGCAGGTCCCAGTAACTGTTCGCACCGACCTTGGTGTCCACCGCCGCCTGCTTGGGCCCGTAGACCTTGATGTTGTAGCCATCGAGCCCGAACGTTTGGTCGGAGACGCTGACCTGGGCACGTTTGCCGGCGGGCAGGTCGAACAACGCCACGGCGATGTGCCCGGCCGTGTTGACCGGCACCGTCGTCACGGTGCCGGGTGTCAGGCGCAGGGCCTCGCCGGTGCCGATGTTGGCGGCCAGGAACTCATCCGGCGGCACGATCACATCACCCGTCGACTCGGCGGACACACCTCCCGGTGTGGTGACCTTGACGTGCCCGAATAGCGGGTCCGGTGGCAGCTTCACCGTCAGCTGGCTAGCCGTGGCGGCTGTCACCTGGACGCGTTTGCCGTTGACCGACACAAGGTTGCGGGTCTTGTCGGCGTCGAACCCGCTGCCGTTCAACGTGAACGAGCCGGCCCGGTCGAGCACGGCCAGACCCGTGTGGCTCACCGTCGGCGCGAGCGGGACGGCGGTGACGCGGAAGTCGGCCCAGCTCTTGGAGACACCCGCAACCGTGACATTCACGTTGCCGGTGGCCGCACCGGCTGGTACGGCGACGGTGATCAGGTTACGGTCGACGGAGATCGGCGTCGCGGAGACACCGTTGAACGACACCGACACCGCGCTCTTGTCGGTGCCGAAACCGGTGCCGTAGATCGACACCGTTTCACCAGTCGTGGTGCCGGCGGGCGAGACCTGAGCGACCGCCAGCGCCGTCGCGGGCATCGCGGCGACCTCGGTGATGTTGCCGGCCGGGTCGTAGCTGATCTTCGAACCGGCACCGGAGCCGTCGAAGACCGCGGTGACGCGGCCGTTGTTGTCGTGCGCGTACATCGCCCCTGGAGCCAGCGGCACGACCGGGCTGGATGCCGCCGAGGCTGCGCCTTCGCCGACGGCGTTCTTGGCTTTGACGGTGAACGTGTAGGCGGTGTTGTTGGTCAGCCCGGTCACGGTCGCCGTGGTCTGGTCGCCGTCCACGGTTGCGGTCTTGCCGCCCGGCGAGGAAGTGACGGTGTAGGAGGTGATCGGGGCGCCGCCGTCCGACGCCGGTGCGGTCCAGGTCACCGAGGCTTCGCCGTCGCTGCCACTGGCCTGGACGCTCGTCGGTGCGGCAGGTGCGGTCGGCGCTTTGAAGTAGCCGAACACGTCGACCCAGATCTTGACCGGGGCCGCCGTCGCCACGGCGCGGTTGGAAATCGAGACCTTGCCATCGCTGCCCAGCCGCGCGGTCACCGGCCCGTTGAAATACCCCTGATTCGCCTCGTAGGCGACATTCCACGGCGCTGTAGGCGCGGCCGTCCCCGACGGGTGCACAACCAGGAACGACGTCGCCGCGGTCTGTGTCCCGGAATCGGCGGAGTTCGCCGTCACCGTCATCGCCACCGCCGACACTCCGGTGTCCGGGATCTCGCTGAGGCCGAGCGGTGAAACCGTCGCCGTGGCCTGTCCTGCCAGCGAAGCGCCCGACGTGACGCGTGCCGATGTGATCGGAACGAACGTCGCGCCCGCGTTGACGGTGTTTACCGGTGTGGTGAAGTAGCCGACGACCTCGGCGACCACCGTCGCGGCCGGTGGTGTGGTCGAGGTCGAGGTGTGGTTGTGGTAGATCCGCACCTTGCCGTTGCTTCCGACCTTGCTGACCACGAGATTCGACTTGTACACGTTCGCCGTCTCGTACTGCACCATCGGCGCGGCGGGCGGGGTCGTGGTGTCGTCGGCGTACGCGGTCAGGTAGCCAGGCGCCACAGATGCCCGGCCGGACACGTTCAACACCACAGCCGACACACCACTGTCGGGGATGCCACCAACACCCAGCACGTTGAACGCGGTCGAGTTATTGTCCGGGATCGTCGCGAACTGGTTGCTGGAGTTTGGGTCGAGGTCCAGCCGCGTGGTCGTCAACGGCACGAACGTCGACTGGGCAGTGCTCGCCGCCGACGACAGCCAGTACCCCTCGACCGCCACGTCAACTGTCGCCGCCGCGGACGTCAGGTTGTAGATATCCAGTTCGCCGTTCGCGTTGGTCTTCACCACCGAGAAGGCGCGGTTGAGCTTGTTCGCCCGAAAGTGCAGGTTGGCCGTCGTCGGCCGGGTCGTCCCTGTCGGATAGGCGACAAGCTGGCCCGCCACCGTGCTCGAAGCAGACAGACTCAAGGCCACCGCGGCGACGTCCGCATCGCCCGGGATGCCACTAACGCCTCCACGAACCGACACCTTGCTCGCCTGGTTCGTCGGAATCGACCGCCCGGTCACGATCTGAGCCGGTGTCAACGGAACGAACTGCCCCGCCGACGGCATCAACCCCACCGCGGCCGGGCGAACTGGAGGCGGCGCCTCAGCCTGCGCCTGTCTTGGTGCCAGCGGTGCCGGACCATTGCTCGGCGAGACCGCCAACGCCAACGACGTGATCAAAACGATGGAGAGCAGCCAGGCAACACGACGCGATACGCGCACAGAACCCCCACTCGACGAAGACCCTCCCACAAGCCGCGCCGTGCCTCCCTGCACGCGTGACTCTCTTCGACTAGTAGAACTATCACACCGTCCGTGGACGCCGCGTGGATTCTTGACAACTTGCAGCCATCGGCCACACTTCGCTCGTGACCAACCTGAACCGACGCAGGCTCCTCGGACTCACAGGGCTCGCCACCGCCGCCGGTGCGGCAGGAGCCGCGGGCGGGTACGGCCTCGCCACCAACGCCGACCGTCAACCCACCGTTTCCACGCAAGATCCGCCCGTGCGGGACAACCCGGTCGATCAGGACGTCATACCGTTCCACGGCGTGCACCAGGCCGGCATCGCCACCCCGGTTCAGGACCGCCTGCACTTCACGGCCTTCGACGTCACCACCGACTCACGCGACCAGCTCATCACCATGCTGAAGAACTGGACCAACGCGGCCGCCTTGATGACCACCGGCAAACCAGCCGGCGAACCGCTACCCCGCAACGTCGCGGCTGCACCAGACGACGGCGGCGAAACACTCGACCTCTCACCCGCCCGGCTGACCATCACCATCGGCTTCGGACCCACGCTCTTCGAAAAGTTCGGCCGCGACCGATTCGGCATCGCCAAAGGCAAACCAGAAGCCCTTGCCGAGCTGCCCAAGTTCCCCGGCGACCACCTCAGCCCGGAACGCGGCGGCGGCGACATCGCAATCCAGGCCTGCGCCGACGACCCCCAAGTCGCCACCCACGCCATCCGCCAACTCACCCGGCTCGCCCTCGGCACTGCCATGGTCCGCTGGACCCAACTCGGCTTCGGCAAAACAGCCTCCACCACACCAGCCGAACAGACACCACGCAACCTGATGGGCTTCAAAGACGGCACCAACAACATCAACGGAACAGACACCACCGCACTGAACCGCCACGTCTGGGTCTCGAACTCCGACGGGCCGGACTGGCTGGTGGGAGGAAGCTACATCGTCGCCCGACGCATCCGCATCCACCTCGAAGCCTGGGACCAAGCCAGCATCGAAGACCAACACAACACCATCGGCCGGCTCAAAGGCACCGGCGCACCACTCGGCCGACGTGCAGAACGTGACGCCCTCAACCTGGCCGCCCTCCCCACCGACTCACACGTCCGACTCGCCCACCCAGACACCAACAACGGCACCCGCATCCTGCGCCGCAGCTACTCCTACATCGACGGCAGCGACCAACAAGGACGCCTCGACGCCGGCATCTTCTTCCTCGCCTACCAACGCGACCCCCGCACCGGCTTCATCCCACTCCAAACCAAACTCGCCACCAACGACCGGCTCAACACCTACATCCGCCACACCGCATCCGGCATCTGGGCCTGCCCACCCGGACCAAAACCCGGCCACTACTGGGGCCAAGAACTCCTGGCGTGAGAAACCGGTACATGACATGCACAAGGCCCTCACCCGACACCACGGGTAAGGGCCTCTGACCTGGTTGTGGAGCTGAGGGGATTCGAACCCCTGACCCCCTCCATGCCATTAACGGGCGTGTAGGTCGGGAACAGTCGTCCGTGCAGGTCAGGCGGCTGGCGAGGATCATCAGAGGGGTATGGAGGTCGGGCCGGTTGCTGTACTTCTGTGCTGTACTGCCGTGCCTCCTGGTGTGGCGCGTGCCGCGCGGCGGTGAGGGTTTGGCCGGTGTCCTGGCTTGGTCTGGGAGGACGGGCGCCCGTAGCCTCGACCGGCGCGGCGGGCACCTTGGTGCCTGCCGCCAACCATCCGCCGTGGGCGCTCGTCCTTCGGGTCCCAGACCAAGCGAGGTGGCTAAAGCCTCACCGCCGCCCCAGCCACCGGCGACCCAGTTTGAACCGCGGCTCGCAGAGTGTGCGACCCTGGAGATCGAACATGCGTTCGATCTCCAGGAGGTGTGGGAGGTCATGGTGGTTGCGGATGGCCGGTACGTGATGCGGGACGACCCGCCGTGGCAGATGATCTGGGACCGGATGTTGCGGCGGCCGGAGTCGAAGGGTCTGGGCAAGTGGGCGGCCGAGAAGCGGGTTGAGCAGGTCAACCGGGACAACCGCTACTACGACCCACCCAAGCGGGTCGTGATCCGCTCAGGCGACAGCTGGTGGCCGGGCACGCTGGATGCCTGGCACCGCGACAACGAGGACGCCGAGTGGTTCGGCCACGTCACCTTCGACAAGACCGGTGCCTCGAGTTGGTACCCGCCGTCTGAGCTGAGACCGGATGACAGGGCCGTTTCAACCGGCTAGCCGGCCGATTGGCCAAGCGCACCCTGTGAGGTCGTCAGAGCGTCTGCTGGCGGCCTCCACTGCTATCTATGCGCCCGTGCCGCGCCGCCGACCGGGCGCCCCTCAGGCGCCAAGGGAGAGCGGCGCCGTGATGGCCGGGCGCGCGGCCCGTGGCGGGCCGCCTTGAAGACGTAAAGAAAGTTCTCACAGGGTTGGCCGTGTAACCGTCGGAGGCGCCGTACGACATGCATGCACGTACAGCCAGAACGACGGAACGACGGAAGGCATGCGTGTCATGAAGGTGTTTATTAGTTGGTCGCAAACACGTAGTCATCAGGTAGCGATAGCCATCAGAAGTTGGCTTCCGCAGGTTCTGCAGAGCGTTGAGCCGTTTGTCTCATCGGAGGACCTTCGTACTGGAGGGCGCTGGTTAATTGAGTTGGCAGGCGGATTGGAGTCATATAGCTTTGGAATTATCTGTGTTACGCGGTCTAATCAAACATCTCCGTGGTTAAACTTTGAGGCGGGAGCCTTAGCGAAGCATGTGAGTAGTAGTCATGTAATTCCTTTGGCCATTGATTTGGACCTAGCCGATATCAGTCTTCCTTTGGCGCAGTTTCAGGCACAACGTGGCGATAGGGAAGGAATCTACAAGATTGTTGAGGCAGTGAACTCAGCGAACGATCTGCCGCTAGCGAAGGACGCTCTTGAGAGAAGCTTTGCGAAGTGGTGGCCTGATCTAGACCAAGAGCTTACCAACATACGATCCTCTGATACTAATACCGCGAACCCAAAACCACGCTCCGACCGGGACCTTTTAGAGGAGTTGCTAGGCTTAACTAGATCGTTTGCAAGGTCCAGTAGCCTTCAGCTTTCAAACGCCCGAACGATATCCGCCGACCAGGTAATGGCCCAGGTGTATGAAATACTACATCGCACGTTCGACTTTCAGTCAAGAGTCCAATATGGGCGTCAGCTCTACTTAGTCAAACTGGATACGCTCGCCAAGTCCGAAAGGGATAGGCTCTATGAACTCTCAGAGAGCATCGGAGTTCCCATAGTGGTTGAGTTGACGGATGAGAAGTATCTATCGGCGCATACGCATCATATTGACCTCATACCACTTGAGGATGCTCCTCCTTCCGAACGGGACCTGGTGTGACTTCGAGGCATAGGGGGAAGTCGGAGGAGGTGTTTAAAGTCGCATGTTGTTAGCGCTCATCATCAAGGAGATTTGGAACCTCTTAAAGATGATCGGCCATGCCTTCTTCGGTGGACAGATCACGGTCATTCAAGCAGTCGCAAAGGCAATGGCACCCATACTCGGCTACGAGCTCAAGGGTAATGATAAGCATGCACTGACGTATGATGAAAGACTGGAGGAGTTGGCATCCAAGTTGCGTCATTCGGCGGGCGAGGCCCAGTCGTTGCTCGTCGAGATGGAGCGTGACTTCAGCGAACGTGTCCGTGTATTGGCGGACGTTGAGGCGAAGGTCGCTGAGCTTGAAGACGAAGAACGTGACCTAGCGGAGCGGTTAGAGATCCTGCGTACTGTAAGGCCTGATGTAGGTGAAGCGTTGGCCTCCATCGTTGACCAATCGCTTGACAGGCGCGAGAAGGCGAGCAGCAGGCGGGATTATGTTATCTTCTTGATCGGAGTGGTCATCACTGCCGTCACGTTTATCCTCGGCATCTGGTTGACCTAGCCATCCGGTTCTAGATTCCCATCGTTTTCGGACTCTGACGTGCCGAGGTCATCTCGCATGGCTCTCTCAAGTTTATCGAGTGCTTGAAATGTGAGGTTGATTGTTGGATCGAGTTCGTTATCTGGTGTCGACGAGTCTTCCTGGAGAATTCTTTGCCATTGATGCAGAAGTTTATTGAGGGGCGTGATTAGGTGAGTGATCTTCGGGTTTAGGATGATGGTTTCTGAATAAAGATGGTCGACGTCTTCGAAGAATTCGTTGAGGGTCGAGTAATCGACGGCTTCGTCGAATTCGTCGGTAGCTTGTCGAGGGTGGTTGAGCAAAAAGCGAAGAGCCGTATTAATAGTCATAAGTAGGCGTGCGTAGATTTCACGCTTGGCGACGACGAACTGCCGCTCACGTTCCACCTGACGCCGTTCCTGTTCGAGCTTCTCATCCCACGCTAACTTTTTGTTCTCGCGCCTCGCAGTAAAAATAGCGCTTACAACTTGCGCGGCAACCGCACCTCCGGCTCCAACTGCGCCGCTGATGACTGGTATCCACATTGGGTTCACTTGGCCAGTGCCGCCTTTCCTGACAGTCGTCGTATTGCTCGATTGGTCGCACGAGAGGGCTCGACGGTTACGCCGGATTCAGCTTCTGAAGTAGGTAGACATGTGCCGGTGAGAACAAGCTGGGGTGTAGGTTCCCGGGCTTTGCCTAGGCGCCAAGGCAAGGACGAACGACGCGAACCGAAGCGGCGGCGCTGCTGTGGCATCGGCCGTTGTTGCGACCAGCGGTTGTCCCGGACCAGTATCGAAAGTACACGAGCCGTACTCCGACGTGCGCTCAACAACGCCATCGCTGACGAACTGATCAGCAAGAACCCGGTAGCACTTGTCCGGGTACCCTCTGCGGCCGCCAGGAGGAAGCGCAAGGTCAAGCCATGGTCGGTTGAAGAGGCACGGCGCTTCTTGGAGTCCGCCAAGGCCGATCGTGACCCGATGTACGCGGCCTACGTCCTTGTCCTGATCACCGGCCTTCGACGCGGTGAGGTGCTCGGCATGACGTGGGATCGTGTGGACTTCGACCGCCAGGAGATGACACCTTCCATGGCACTCCAGCGAGTCAACCGGAGACTCATCCTCGACGAAGCCAAGACAGAGGCATCCGAGGAACCCGTTCCGCTCCCGGATATCTGCGCCACGGCGCTCCAGTCCCGGCAGGTCGAACAGGACAGGCACAAGAAGGCACTCAAGGGGCGCTGGCCAGACCGCGCGAACCTTGTGTTCACCAGCCGCTACGGCAAACCGATCGAACCCCGCAACTTCAACCGAAGCTTCTCGGCGCGCTGCGAGAAAGCCGGCGTTCGCCGGATCCGGCTCCATGACACACGTCACACCTGCGGTTCGATGCTTGCTGCGCTCGACGTGCACCCACGCGTTGCTATGCAGATTCTTCGGCATAGCAAGATCAACGTCACGATGGAGATCTACACCCATGTCCCGGATGCAGTGACCCGAGACGCGCTCAAGAAACTCGCCGACAGTATCCAGGGTGAGGGGCAGGCGTGACCGAGCAACTGCTGTACTTCGCTGCTGTACTGAGTCAGAAAGGGCCCCTCGCTTACTGGAGCGAAGGGCCTTTGACCTGGGGTGGAGCTGAGGGGATTCGAACCCCTGACCCCCTCCATGCCATGGAGGTGCGCTACCAACTGCGCTACAGCCCCTACACACGCCTCCCGCCTGCATCAAGCAGGAAGCGCAGCGAGTGTATCGGGTGGCCGGCATCGGGTCCAACAGTGGGGTCAGGTGTTCCATTCCGTGATGGTCCAGCCGCGCCGGCGTTGTTCCAGGGTGATCCAGCCGCAGTTGCGGAGACCGCCGAAGATGCCCCATTGCTCGTACGGGAGGCCCAGGAAGCGAGCCACACCGATCCGGCCCGCGAGGCCGTGCGAGGTGGCCACGACGGTTTCGTTGTCGGCTACGAGGTCGAGGGCGCGGCGGAGGGCTTTCTCCGTGCGCTCGGCGACCTCGAGGAGCGTCTCCCCGTCGCCGCCGCGGCGGAAGTTGGGGTCGGTCTCGAGCTTGACTTGGATGCCGGGGTGCTGGGCGTGGATCTCCGACACCAACAGCCCCGCCCACGAGCCCACGTCGATCTCGCGGAGGTCGGGGTCGTATGTCACGGACAGGCCGGTCAGCGAGGCCAGCGCATCGGCCGTTTGCGATGCTCGTGAGAGGTCGCTGGCCACGATCGCGGTGGGGGAGTACGAGGCAAGTCGCGCGGCAGCCTCGGCTGCCTGGGCGACGCCTACCTCGTCGAGCGGGATGTCGGTTTGGCCCTGGAACCGTTCTTCGTGGTTCCAGGTCGTCCGACCGTGCCGCCACACCACCAAGCGGGTGCCGGTCATGCCTCCGGCTCCGCCGGCTCGCCCTGGCCATGGTGTACGGCCGCCGGCAGCGGAATCTCAGGACAGTCCCGCCACAGCCGTTCCAGCGCGTAGAACTCGCGCTCCTCGGTGTGCTGGACGTGCACGATCAGGTCGCCGTAGTCGATCAGGACCCACCGGTTTTCGCGGTCGCCCTCGCGACGGACCGGTTTCTCGCCGGAAGCGGCGAGCCGGTCCTGGATCTCGTCGACGATCGAGCCGACTTGGCGTTCGTTGGGTGCTGAGCACAGCAGGAACGCATCCGCGATGGCGAGCCGCTCGGAGACGTCGTACGCCACGATGTCTCGGGCCAGTTTGTCGGACGCGGCCAGTGCGGCGAGCTCGGCCAGTTCGACGGCGTGAGATGTTGCGGGCACCCAGGCCCCTTCTCCTCGGGGACAACTTCTGCTACCCCCATAGTCTCACGCCGCGCGATACATGTCCCTCTTGTTGATGTACTGCACGATTCCGTCGGGCACGAGGTACCAGATCGGCTTGCCCTCGAGCACCCGCTGGCGGCACTCGGTCGAGGAGATCGCCAGCGCCGGAACCTCCAGCAGCTTCACCGAGCCGTTGGGCAGGTGATCAGTACGAATCCGGTGGCCAGGGCGAGTGCATCCCACGAAGTGGGCAAGCGCGAACAGCTCGTCGACGTCGCGCCAGGTGAGGATCTGCTCCAGTGCGTCGGCACCGGTGATGAAGTAGAAGTCGGCGTCTTCGCCATACTCTTTGCGCAGGTCGGCCAGCGTGTCGACGGTGTACGTCGGCCCGTCGCGGTCGATGTCGACGCGGCTCACCGAGAACCGGGGGTTGGAGGCGGTGGCGATCACCGTCATGAGGTAGCGGTCCTCGGCTCGTGACACCACGCGCTCGGTCTTCTGCCACGGCTGGCCCGTGGGTACGAAGACGACTTCGTCGAGGTCGAACTCCGCCTGTGCCTCACTGGCCGCGACCAGGTGGCCGTGGTGAATGGGGTCGAACGTGCCGCCCATCACTCCGACACGTCGTTTGGCAACCATCGTTCAGCAGTTCGCGCAGCAGGCCGGTCAGGCGTGCGGGCGGCCCTTGCCGAAGGCGAGTGTGAAGGCGAGCAGCAGGAGCAGGAGGATGAACGCGCCGATGCCGATGACGATCGGCGGGACCGGCAGCTCAGTGTGCTCGGCCTGCGCAAGTACGACGAACGTGCCCATGGGCGAAGAGCCTACCGGTCCGTACCAGCCCGGCGACGGCGGCGGCCGTCACTCCGGTTCGAACGAGGGCGGCAGCTGCGGCGAGCCGAGGATTTCCGCGTGCGGCAGCTGCGCCAGCGTGCCGATCGCTCGCAGGAAGGCCGCCCGGTCGGCCGGCGGCAGTTCGGCCAGCAGGCGTTCCTCGTTCGCCTGGATCTCCGTCTGTACGGCCCGCCGCATCCGGCGGCCGGCCTCGGTGATCGACAGCACGCGGGCCCGGCGGTCGTCGGGGTCGGGGGTGCGGGTGATCAGCCCGTCCTCCTGCAGGCGGTCGAGCGTGCTGATGATCCGGGTCTTGTCGGCGCCGATCGCCTCGGCGAGGGCGGCCTGGGTGCGGATCGGACGGTCGTCGAGCGTGCACAGGACGGAGTAACCCCACATCGAGACGCCGTGCTCGTCGAGGATCGGCAGCTCGGCCGCCATCAGCGAACGCATCAACGGGTACAGCATCGCCGCGAGATCCGCGCGCTCGCCGTCCCGTTCTGTCACGAGCCAGAAGATACCAGTTGACAAATCATAAGCTCAAGTAGATGATATGCGTATGCCTACTAATTATCCGGCAAGCCAGGACCTCGTAGACCTCGATGCCAAGGCCGTCCGCACCAGCGTCGACCTGGTGGCCAAGATCACCGACCAGGACCTCGACCGGCTGACGCCGTGCCGCGGCTGGACGCTGTACGGACTGCTCGCCCACATGACGACCCAGCACCACGGCTTCGCGTCGTCGGCTCGCGGCGAGGCGGACCTGGCGCTGTGGCGGACGCGCTCCCTCGGCGACGATCCGGTGGCGACCTACCGCGCCGCGGCCCACGACGTGCTGGCCGCCTTCGCCGCCGACGACCTGGCCGATCGCAAGGTCGTGTTGCCGGAGTTCAGCCTCACGATGACGTTGCCGGCGCTGCAGGCGGTCGGCTTCCATCTCGTCGACTACGTGGTGCACGCCTGGGACGTCGCGCGGGCGCTCGACCTTCCAGTGGACTTCGACGACGACGTACTCGAGGCCGCGCTCGGCATCGCCAAAGCCGTCCCCAACGACGACGCGAGCCGGCTCGCTCCAGGCGCGGCGTTCGCGCCGGCGGTCGAGTCGTCCGGCGGTTCGACGCTCGACGAGATCGTGGCGCTGCTGGGGCGGTCGCCGGCCTGGCCGCGCTGAGGTCCGGACCAGACCCACATGCCGTCCGGGCCGATCACCCGTGCCGGAGAAACACTCGATCGCGGCCGTTCCAGGGTTGGATGAGGTCCGGTACGAGGGTGTAGTCGTGGCGGCGGTACAGCGCGATCGCCGGAGCGTTGGACGCCAGCGTGCGTACGACGCAGGCCGTCGTCTGCGGGGGCAGGCCGGCGTGGACGTCCTCCAGCAGTCGCCTGGCGATGCCGAGCCTGCGCGCGTGGGCGGCCACTCCGAGCTCGGCGACGTACGTCGTGGTCGCGGGGTCGACGCCGAGTCGGTGATCTCGCCTGGAGCGGGCACTGGCCGTCAACACACACGCTCATGCCAACTGGGCGTTCGAGGCCGCGGGCACCTACGCCGCGGTCTTCCAAGCCACGGCCACCAAGGCCGACGGCACCGCGGTGACCACTGGGCAGCAGACCTACACCTTCACCGTCCAGTCCTGATCCGGTGAACGCCGGGCGGCACGCTGCGTTCGTACGTGCGTCGTGCCGCCCGGCGGCTGATCGTCTAGGCGGCGTCGCCGAACCAGGTGGGCAGGTGGGCGAGCAGGTCCTGCTGGTCGTCGCCGACCCAGGCGACGTGGCCGTCAGGGCGGAGCAAAATCGCGGGCACGTCGAGCTCGTCGCTTTCGTCGACGACGTGATCGATCCGGTCGGCCCAGCCGTCGATCGAGAGCCGGCCGGTCTGGTCGAGCAGCAGCCCGCGACCCTTGTGCAGCAAGGCGTAGAGGCGGCCCTGCTTCAGCTCGACGTCCCGCAACCGCCGGCCGAGGAGCTCATGGCCTTCGCCGAAGTCGTAACGGATGCTGACCGCGGTGATCTTCTCGATCAGGTAGCGGTTCACCTCCGGGAAGTCCATCAGCTCGGCCAGGAGCCCGCGCACGGCGTCCGGGCCCGGCGCGTGGGTCAGCAGCTCGCCCTGCGCACGGGTGTTGTTCAGGACGTCGGCCGCCACCGGGTGCCGTTCGGTGAAGTAGCTGTCCAGCAGGCCTTCCGGTGCCCAGCCGGCGACCTCGGCGGCGAGCTTCCAGCCGAGGTTGAACGCGTCCTGGATGCCGAGGTTGAGCCCCTGTCCGCCCAGCGGCGGATGGACGTGTGCGGCGTCGCCGGCCAGCACGACCCGGCCGACGCGGTACTGGTCGGCCAGCCGGGTGGCGTCGCCGAAGCGGGACAGCCAGCGCGGCGAGTGCACGCCGAAGTCGGTGCCGCCGAACGCTCGCAGCTGTTGCCTGACCTCCTCGATCGTCACCGGCACGGCACGGTCGTCGGCCACTCCGGCGGCGGGCACGACGACGCGGTACAGCCCGTTCCCGATCGGACCGGCCCCGAACCCGTGCTGGGTCTTGGCGACCTCGGTCATCACGGCGACGAGCTCCTCCTGCGTCGCGGTGAGCTCCAGCTCGCCCAGCAGCCACTCGTTCCTGCTCGGTTCGCCGGGGAAGCCGACGCCGAGCAGCTTGCGTACCGTGCTGCGTCCGCCGTCACAGCCGGCGAGATAACGCGAGCGCAGCTGGGTGCCGTCGGCCAGTTCGACGGTCACGCCGTCGTCGTCCTGGCTCAGCCCGACCAGCTCGGTGCCGAGCCGGATCTCGGCGCCGAGCTCGGCCGCGTGCTCGGCCAGCAGGCGATCGGTGACGGTCTGCGGAATGCCGAGGGTGTAGCCGTGCGCGGTGTCGATGGTCTCCGGCCACCCCTTCTGGATGCCGGCGAAGGAGCTGGGACGCCTGTCGTACTTCGTGCCAAGCTCGAGGAAACGCTCCAGCAGGCCGCGCTGGTCCATCACCTCGACGCTGCGAATGTGCAACCCCAGCGAGCGGACCAGTCCGGCCGGCTCGGCGTCTTTTTCCAATACCAGCACGTCTACGCCGTGCAGCCGGAGCTCGCTCGCCAGCATCATCCCGGTCGGCCCGCCCCCGGCGATGATCACGTCAGTCATGCGGCCCCCAGTTCGTCGACGACACACACATTTCGGCAACCCTCTTTCGGTGGGGTTCTGGTGTCGGACGGTAATTCTGCAACACGGGCAGGGCCTTCGAAGCCACCCCGGTGGTGCATCTGGCCGAGGGTGCTGTTATATAGATTGACAGTGGAGGAGCGATGGACGGGCTCGCACGACGAGCTTGCCGCTCCCAAGCCGGTGCCGATGGCTCGAGAAGCGGCAAGCTCGCGTTGACGTCCGGGTCTACTCGATCGCGGCGAGGTCGATCAGCTCGTAGCGGTCGTTCTTGACGTAGCTGTAGTGCAGCCGATCGTCGTTCGGTATCCGGAAACCCTCTTCCTTGTCGTGCGAAAGGCGGCCGGTCTTCCCGGTGTGCACGTCGGAGATCGTCAGCCCGTCGACGTAGAACCGGTCCCGTAGCGGCATCGGCCGCATGGCGAAGAGATCCATGAAAGCGCCGGCACCGGTGCTCTTGCGGCCGCTGCCGTCGCGTTGCTGGGCGTACATCTTGTCGTCCGAGGCGCCCACACACCATGTGAGGCCACAACTCCAGAGGCCCTTCAGATCGACCGTGGTCCGGCTCTCGCCGGTCTCGACGTTTCGCAACGTGCTGTAGAGCACCTGCTGTTCAGGGATCGGGCCGCTCTTCTGCTCGTCACCGGGCGAGCCGATCCACGGCCACGACACGATGTGGTAGCCCTTGGAACCGGGGATCGCCCGTGGCTTTCCATCGCCGGTCAGCGGCGCGGAGTAGACCTCGTTCTTGTTTCCGCGGTACGACCAGTGCACCTCGCCGCCACCGACCGCCAGGAAGTCGATCCCGGCGCCCGGAGCGACCACCAGGCGGCGTGCCTGTCCGCCGGCGACAGGGACGCCCCAGATCTCGGTGCCGGGTTGCTTGGACTTCTCGTCGTATGCCGACCACACGACCCAGCCGTCGCTGAGCGTGATGTTGTTGGCGTATCCCGGCGAGTCGACCTTCGCGACTTCCTCCGTGGCCTGGGTCTTCAGGTCGTACCGCACCAACGCGTCGGTCTTCTCGAAGCTCGACTGCGTGGTGATGAGGAGCGTGTCGGCGTCGAGGAACGTCAGCGGGAAGATCGTCCGGCCGTCCGGCAGCTTCCGTGGAATCTGGTGGACCGCCTGCGGCCAGAGGCTCTTGGCGAGAGGGACACTCGTCTTCTTCGCGGGCTTCTCCTGCTTCTGCTTCGGCAGCGGCGCTGTCTCGATGGTGGTGCCGTCGGCGGGGGCGAACGTGCCGGGGCGGATGGCGTCGACGGCCAGCCCGACGACGCCGACGGTCACGATCGCCGTCCCGCACGCCACCACGGTGCGTACCTGGTTGCGGCGACGCCGGCGGCCGCGCTCGCCGATCTGGTCCACCAGGTTCAGCTCCGGCCGCGGTGCGGACTCGCCCGCGGAGCGCAGCACGCGCTCGAGCTCTTCCTCCAGATTGTGGCTCACAATGTCTTCCCTTTCACCGCGATGTCGGCAGGAACCGGCTCGTTCGTGGTCGACCACGCGCCGCGTAGTTTCTCCAGCGCACGTGAAGCCTGGCTGCGTACGGTGCCGCGTGAGATGCCGAGGACGTCGGCGATCTCGTCGTCGCTCAGCGACTCGTAGTAGCGCAGCACCAGCACCGCACGCTGGCGGCGCGGCAACGTCTCCAGCAACCGCCACAGCCCCTGCTCCGACTCGACGCGAGTCAGCGAGTCGTCCGGCGCTGCGTGGTCGGGCACCGCCGAGACCAGCCGTTCGCGTCTTCGCCGGCGCCAGACACTGATGTGCAGGCGAGCCATGGTGGTGCGGGCGTACGCCTCGGGTGCCTCCTGTGCGACGCGAGCCCACACGTTCCGCAGCTTGAGCAGGGCTTCCTGCATCAGGTCGGCGGCGTCGTGTGGATTGCCGGTCAGTACGTAGCCGTAGCGCAGCAGCGCCTGCGCGCGGGACGCGACGAACTCCTCGAAGCTGACGCTGCTGCTCAAGGCTCCCCCTCAGCCGTCCGGTTCTCCCAGTTGTCTTTCTCTCGCCCCCTGAACGCGGTTACCCGCCCAACTGTTGCATGGGCCGGCTTGCCGGCTCGGGCGGCTGGTGCTATTAATAGATTGACAGTCGGTCTATTAATTGGAGGTGGCCGTGGCGAGGACGGTCGACCCGGCGGCGCATGCCGCGCGGCGGGCCGAGTTTCTCGACGGGTTCCAGCGGCTGCTGGCGACCAAGGGGTACGAGCAGCTGAGCACGCAGGACGTCCTGGACGAGGTAGGTGTGTCCAGGGGCCTGCTCTACCACTACTTCGGGTCGAAGCGAGGGCTGCTGGAAGCGCTCGCGGAGCGCAGCGTCGCCGTGTCGGTCGCGCAGCTGGAGGCGCTGGCCGCCGAGACCGGACCGGCCGCGATCGACAAGCTGAACGGCTTCTTCCGTTCGCTGGCGGAGTGGAAGACCCTGCGCCGCGACGCGGTGGTGGAGGCCATGCGGATCCGCGCGTCCGACGACAACGCGCTGGTCAGTCAGGTGATGCGAAGCATGGTCGTCGAGCGGGTCGCGCCGTTGCTGGGCCGGCTCGTCGCGCAGGGGGTACGCGAGCAGGCGCTCGGCTGCCCGTATCCCGCGCAGGCCGGGCGGATCCTGGTCGCGCTGATCGGCGACCTCGACACCGCCTTGTTCGACCTGTTCTTCGCGGTGGAGTCGGGTACGGCGCGGCCGGAGGAGGCGGAGGCGACCGTCGCCGCGTACACCGGCGCGATCGAACGCGTTCTCGGAGCGGACGAAGGGGCGATCACGCTCGTCACCCCGGCTGTGCTTCGGGCTTGGTTCGATCCGAAGCCGGATGCGGATTCACGTACAGACACAGATTCGGATTCAGGAAGGTGAGTCGTGGTGAGTGAGTCGATGCTCGACGGGCAACAGTTCGTCTACCCACCTGGCGTACGCGTCGAGCAGGTGGCGTTCCCGGCCGGCGGCGCGGAAGGCGGGATGGCGGAGTGCGCCGGCACGCTGTACTTCTCCGATGCGATCGACGATCCCGCGCCGCGGCCGGGCATCGTGCTCGCGTGGAGCGGGATCACGCCCAAGGAGGCCAACACCGGCGTCGCGTGGTACCTCGCGCGGGCAGGGTACGTCTGCCTGGCGTTCGACTACCGCACGTCGGGCGCGAGTACGGGAAAGCCGCGCGGGCAGGTCTACTTCGCCAACAACGTGCAGGACATGCGCAGCGCTCTGCTCTACCTGCGTTCGCGTCCCGAGGTCGACCCGGAGGCGATCGGCCTGCACGGCGTGAGCCCCAGCGGCGCGATCGCGATGCGTCTGGCCGCCCGGGACCGGCGGGTGAAGTGCGTGTCGGCGCTCTACCCGAGCACGCTGTTCGGCTACGGCGACCTGCTGCCCCAGAGCCTCATCGAAGCCGACTTCGACCGGCGGTTCGCCACCGGCGAAGGGGCGACCATGCCGTACCTCAACGTCGACGGCTGGCCCGAGCCCGGCAAGGGCTACGCCCGGCTGAGCCTCGAGATGTACCCGGGTTTCGACAACCAGATGCTGGTCGAGTCTCTGGAGAAGTTCGACGACTGGTACCCCGCGCGGTTCGCCGAGTGGGTGTCGCCCACGCCGCTGCAGTTCGTCGGCGCCAACGGCTCGGACATCTACCACGACCTGGAGCAGATGACCCGGGCGATGGAGCTGGTCAAGGAGCCGAAGCGGCTCGTCGTCCTTGGGTACGACGGCATGGGCATGTACGTCGAACCCGGCCTCGGCGACGCCATGCGCGCGACGATCGGCTGGTTCGACCACCACCTCCGCGGCCGGTCACTGGAACCCGTACCCCCACCGGGCGAAACGGTCACCACGCCGCTGGCACCCGAAGCCGTACGGGCCGGCATCGTCCCCGGAACGTCCAACTGGCAACCCAGCTGGGATCCGGGTGCCTAGTCCGCCTTCGACGGTGGACGGCACAGGCCGGGTCGGGAGGTTTCCTCCCGGACCCGGCCCTTGCCCGCACACGCCGGACAGGCCGCCGTCGTCATCGTTCGAGCGGATCACGGCAGCCGGTCGTCGATCAGAGCCGGCGCAGGTTCCACAGCTGGAGCGCCGCGGCCGCGCTGCCCTCGTTCGTCGCCTTGGTCGAGCTCAGTACCGGAACGGCGCTGCCGAAGATCGGCGCCCGGCTCAGCACGCGCCCGGAGTTTCGGTTGAACAGGAACTGGTACGCATTCCCGTTCACCGTCCGGTCGATCGCGGTGTGGTGCTGCCAGAGCTGTGCCGACTTCGGAGCCGGGTTGGCCAGGCAGGTCACCTCGACGACCTGCTGGTCCTTGCCGGCGTCCTGCACGCACTTCTGCGTGGCGCGGTTCTTCAGCTGGAACGCCGACCCGAAGCTCGGCTCGCTGCTTCCCGCGCTGCCGGGGAAGAGCAGCTCCCACTGCTGCAGTGTGCTGCCCGTCGGGTTGACGACGACGATCCCCCCGCTGAGGTTGGAGGCCAGGGCCTGCCCGCCGTTGAGCACGGTGAGCTCCCTGAACTGGGGCGCCGCCTCCGCCGGAGCAGCGACGGCAGCAGCGCCCACCGCCAGGGTGGCGGCAGCCAGCAGGCTCCCCGCGATCGTTCGGGCCGAGCTGGAAAGAGTACGCATGAAAGGGTTCCTCCCGTGGATTCGAAAAGGCGCCGAGCTTCGGCGCCCTGACAAAGAATCCGCGGAAACCAGCCGTACGGAATCGGCAAGTGCTGCCTAGATCACGGTCCGGGCCTGCCCATCCGGCCGCCGGAGCTACGTGCGCGGCGCGGCCGGCAGCGCGCCGCTGAGCAGACCTCGGACGGTGTGGGTGGCCGCGGTGAGCCAGGCGGCCACGAGCACCAGGTACAACGCGATCGCCAGCCCGTCGTACGCCACGAGCCCGGTGTGCCGCGCCAGCGCCTCGGCACCGGTGACGCATGTGCCGACGGGGAACGTGAACGCCCACCAGGTCATCGCGAAACCCATTCCCTGCCGCCGCGCCCGCACCACGTACGCCGTCGCCAGCGCGAACCACAGCAGCGCGAAGCCCATGACCGGTACGCCGTAGAGCACGGCGAGCACGCCGAAGCCCTCGCTGTACGGCGCCGGCACGACTCCGGGCGCGACGTCCGCGAACTTGCCGACCGCGGTGGTCGACTGGCCGAGCGGCCCCAGCACCAGGAACAGCGACGGCGCGAGCGCGAGGGGCAGCGGTCCGCCGGTCACGAGCCGGGCGAAGATGACCGGCAGCATGACGAGCGTGGCGAGCAGGCTCACCCCGAACATCGCCACGCTCGCGAGCAGCAGCGTCTCCTGCGCCTGGCCCGCCGGAACGTACGGCACGAGGAGCGGCCCGAGTGCCGCCGACACCATCGGCGCGACGACCGGCAGCAGCCACACCGGCGTCGCCTGGCCGGGCGAGATCTCGTGGCGTACCGCCATGAGGTACGGAATCGCGACCGCCGCGACCAACCCGACGACGGTGCCGACGGTGAACAGCACGGCGTCGAGTACGACGGCCGCCTCCAGCCCGATCCAGTCCTGGCCCACGGTCAGCGCGCCGCCGCCCACGGCCAGCAAGGCCATCGCCAGGCAACCGTAGAAGGGCGCGGCCGCCGCATCGAGCAGGTGCGCTCGCGCCTGGTCGCGGTGGTACATCCAGTGCAGCGCGCGAGCACCGAGCAGGACCACCAGCGCCAGCAGGGAGAGCGCCCACACGCCCGTACACAAGGCCCGCGGCAGGTGTACGGGCAGCGCGGCACCGGCGGTGCCCACGATCGCGGTGCCCATGACGGCCGCGTACCAGTTCGGACCGAGGTGGCGGACGGCGGCGGCGCGCGGCGATCGGCCGGAGGCGGCAAGGGGCAGGGAGTCCGCGGCGGTGACCATGCCTCCACCGTCCACCCGCGGTTGCGCCGCGACCAGGGAGGTCGTTTCTATGGGGGCATAAGCTGGACTTATGGCATCGCGTGCGGAGGAAGGCGGGTCGCTGACCCACCGCGTACCCGACCTCGGTGCCCTGGAGCTCCTCCTCGCCGTCGCCCGGCTCGGCAGCCTGGGCGCGGCGGCCAGGGAGCTCGGCATCACGCAGCCGGCCGCCAGCAGCCGGATCCGTTCGATGGAACGCCAGTTGGGCGTCGCGCTGGTCGACCGGTCACCGCGCGGCTCCCGGCTCACCGACGCCGGTGCGCTGGTCACCGACTGGGCCCGCCGGGTCGTGGAGGCCGCCGAGGTGTTCGACGCCGGGGCCAAGGCGTTACGCGTCCGGCGCGACTCGCGGCTACGAATCGCGGCGAGCATGACGATCGCGGAATACCTCCTGCCGGGCTGGCTGCTCGCCCTGCGGGCGCGGCGCCCCGACACGGCGGTGTCGCTGCACGCCGGCAACTCCACGGCCGTCGCCGAGTCGCTCCTAGCGGACGAGGCGGACCTCGGCTTCGTCGAGGGGCTCAACGTGCCGGCGGGCCTCGACTCCGTCGTCATCGCCCACGACCGCCTGATCGTCGTCACCGCACCCACCCATCCGTGGGCCCGCCGCCGGAGGTCGCTGTCCGCGGTGGAGCTGTCGGAGACCCCGCTCGTCCTTCGCGAAGAGGGTTCGGGCACCCGCCAGGTACTCGACGCGGCCCTCGGCGACCTGGCCCGACCACTGTTCGAGCTCTCCTCGACCACAGCGGTGAAAGCCGCGGCCGTCAGCGGTGCGGGCCCGGCCGTACTCAGCGAACTGGCAGTCCGCGACGAACTCGCCATGCGCCGCCTGGTGCAGGTCCCCGTCGACGCCCTGGAGCTGAAGCGCGACCTCCGCGCGATCTGGCCCACCGGCCACCGGCCGGCCGGTCCCGCCCGCGACCTGCTGTCGTTGACGCGGAGCTAGCAGGAGGGACCTGGGCCCGGCTGGGGCGCGAGATCGCTCCTGGCGACTGTGCCGCAGCCCCTGGCCAAGTACGCCGAGATCCGTGGCAACGAGGCCGCCGCCGCGGCTGGTTGCGCAAGGCTCGGGCGTGTCACCAGCCCGCCGGCCTCGCCGCCTGCGGCCGAGCCAGGCCCCGACCAGGGCTTTCCGTGACATTCTTGGCTTCGGAGGGGTGTGGGGGTGAGATGCAGCATCACGATCGACTGCCGCTGCTGCGTGGCGCCGCGGCCGGGCTCGTCGTGCTGGGGGCGGGAGTCCTGCTGGCCGCGGGACTGTTGCCGGCCCGTCCGGCCGTTCCGGAGCCGCCGGCATGGGCCGGCTGGACGTGGTGGGTGCTGCCCGTCCTGCTGGTGTGGCTGGCGGTGCTGGCGATCAGTGCCTTCTCCGGAGCGAGCCGGGCCGCGGTCGCCTTCCGGGTCAGCTGCTTCTTGCTCGCCGTGCTCGCCGCCTGGCCGGCGTGGTGGTCGGTGCCGTACGCCGAAGCCGCCTTGCGTGGTGGGGCTCCCGCGGTCGGGCCGGCGTTGTTCGCGGTCGGATTCGGGGGCGTTCTCGTCGGAGCGGTGGGCCTGGCGGCCGTCGGCGCGATCGTGTGGCCGTTGCACCAACCCGATCTGCGGTGGCGTCCACTCCGATCCGTCGCCGGGGTCGCGGCCAGCGCGCTCCTCGTGGGCGCCGCGGTCGCGGGCCTGGTCTGGTGGGTCGGATCCGGCTCGGTGGAGGCGACGACCACCACCCGGGCTGCCCGGCCGGCGGTGCCGGCGGAGGTCGGCGCTGTGCGCTGGACCTGGAAGCCGGCGCCGGGGCGGGCGGTACGCGACGCGGTGGCCGCGGGTCCGGGTGTCGTGGTGCGCGTGGACGACGGCATCGTGGCGCTGGACGGGCGTACCGGCAAGGAACGCTGGCACTACCGCTGGCGCGGCGCCAACGCCTCGGAGCTGGTCGCGAGCCCTGACGGCGGACGGATCGCGGTCCGGTTCGCGTCCACCCAGCCGCGAGTCGTCGGGGTACGCGTGGTCGGGTTCGACGCGATGACCGGCGCGGTCGGCTTCGACGACGTACTCGATCTGGTCGCGTCCGACGACCCTCGCCTGCTCCTCACCGACCACGTTCTGCTGGTCGACCACGAGGACGAGTACGTGGGATACGACGTCCGCACCGGCAAGCGGTTGTGGACCTACGACAAGCCCGGCAGGTGCTGGCGGATCGGCGAAGCGGACGCGCCCGTACCCGCCCACGACGCGGTCCTGCTCCGCCAGCCGTGCGGGCCGGCGCAGTCGTCCCGCCGGGATGTCGTGCTCACGGGAGGCTTGCTGGCGCTGGACGACCGGACCGGCAAGGTGCGCTGGCGGCTGGGGCGGACCGTTCCCGCCCTCGGCAGCCAGTACGTCTGGGCGGATGCCGGCGGTCACGTGACCTGGGTGGGCCGGGACGCCACGGACACCGACACCCGATGGTCGTACGCCCTGGCCGCCAAGGACGGAACGGTGCTCGCCGAGCGCAGGCCGCGTTCCGGAACGGTCGCGGACGTCAGCGCCACGTTGCCGCCGGTGTGCGACCGGCACGAGCCCGGCGAGCTCTACGAGGCGCTGGCCCTGGACACCGCGTCGACGGGTGCCCGGCTCGCGCGCAGCTGGATCTGCCTTACCGGAAAGGCGTTGATCGGTCTCGACGCACCACGCGACTCCGGACCCGATGGCCGCGGGACGGTGACGGTGCTGCCGCGCGACGGTGCTTCGGCGCGTACGTTCGAGGTCGATCCTGGCGCCGGCCTGGTGCTCGCGCCCGGCGCGGTCGTCGCGTGGGGGCAGGCGGGGGTTGCGGGCCTGGCCTGAGCGGGTCAGGTCGCGGGGATGATCGGGAGCGTGACGTGCGAGGGGTGGGTCGCGTTGTGGTGGATGGTGTTGTGTGCGATGCGCAGGCACCGGTGCGTCCACAGCGGGTCGCCGGTGTTGGGGTTGACGTCGAAGCGCGGGAAGTTGGAGCTGGACACGTCGAGCCGGATCCGGTGGCCGGCTGCGAACAGGTTGCTGGTGGGGTAGAGCGTGATCCGCACCGGCACGATCGTGCCGGGCTCGTAGGGCTGTGCGGTGTCGGAGTCGCGATAGCGCAACCGGACGATCGAGTCGGTGAGGTTGAGGGCGTAGCTGTGGGGATACCACGGGCTCGGCGGATAGACGTCGATCAGCTTCGCGGTGAAGTCGGTGTCGGGCGCGTCCGACGACACCCACAGCTCTACAGTGATCGGACCGGTCACCTCCACGGGCTCTTCCAGTGCAGGCGTTTCGAACACGACCACGTCGGCGCGGGTGCGCAGCGGGAGGTACGGCTCCCGCGCTCCGAAGACCTCGGGCCGCTCGGACTGGTTCCACCCGCCGGCCTCGACGATCGGCGCCAGCCGCTCGCCGAACGGCTCGTACTCGACGCCGGCCACGCCCGAGTCCATCGGCAACAGCTCGGTGAGCGACGACAGGTTGCCGCCGATCGTCGGCACCGGCCGCGCCGGGTCGAAGTCGTAACTGGTACGTGAGCCGGTCTCGGCCGGTGGGTCGGCGCTCAGCGTGCCGCCGCCGTGGAGGTACATCGGCGTGAACCGCGTGCGGGCCGGCGGCCACTCGTGCTCGTCGCGCCACCGGCCGCCGTGGTCGAGCCTCCCGGCCGCGGTCTTGCGGCCGCTGCCGCCGCCCATCACGAACAGCCGGATCGGCGCGGCGGATCGTAGCCCGCGCTCCTCGTGCCGGACGAACTCGTCGTACCAGTCGAGGTGGAGTCGCGCGAACGACGGCAACGCCGCGTCCGGACCGAACTCCACGTCGCCCGCGAAGGTCGTCTCCGGCTGCGCGGTGCCGTGCGTCCACGGCCCCATCAGCACGCGGGTCAGGCCGTACGCGGCGAGTCCTTCGTAGAGCTGGAAGGTCGCCCGGGCGTAGGAGTCGTACCACCCGCCGACGAGGAGGGTCGCGGCTCCGGCGAACCGGTCGGCGTAGTCGATCGGGTTCACGCTCGGATGCGCCCAGCGTTCGTCGAAGTCCGAACGCGTGGCGAGGTCGAGCAGCCAGCGCTCGTACGGCTCGATCAGCTGGAGCTGGCTGTCGCCGCGGCGCAGCGGGAGCGCGCCCAGCCAGTCGGTGACCGACGGGCTCGCGCTGTTGAGCGCCGCGTCGACCCACGGCGGCTTGCGGCTCGGCCCGGCATGCAGCGCCGAGTGCCAGAACGCCCATGCCATGAACCGCAGCTCGAGGGCGCCGTGATGGCGTACGGAGGTCTGGTGCGCCCGCGCGCCACTCATCGTCACGACCATCGCCGTCATGCCCTCGGCGCCACCCGCGGCCGCCGCGGTCTGGGTCCAGCCACACCACGACGTGCCGTGCGTCGCGACCCGGCCGTCGCACCACTCCTGCGACCGGATCCACGCGATCGTGTCGACACCGTCGTCGGACTCCGGCCATAGGAAGTCGACCTCACCCTCCGAGCGGTGGCAGCCGCGGCAGTCCTGGACCACGGCGGCGTAACCATGCGAGGCGAAGTAGGACGACCACCGGTTGCTCTCCTCGGTGAGGTGCTTGCCGTACGGCGTGCGCAACAGCACGACGGGCAGGGGTTCGGCAAGGTTCGAAGGTTGGTAGATGTCGGTGGCCAGGGACACGCCGTCTCGCATCGGCACCATTACGTCCGCTGTCACTGTTACGTCATGAGGTCCGCGCTCCATACCAGAACGCTACCGGGAACATTGTTCCCTGGAAGGACCGAAGACGGCAGCAAACCGCCGGGCGTATCCCCAAGCCAGCCTGCACATGTTCGACCGCGGTGGCCAGTTCCCTATGTGGAGGAACCCGACGCCTTCGCCAAACGTGCTTGACGTGGCGGCTCTGGTCGGGAGTGTCATGGCGCTCGGCTGAACTCAGCCTTCTGAAATGACTTCGTAGATCCCGGGGTGTGCCGTGATCCCGTTCATTTCGGGCCGGGTTACCAGCTCCCGGAAGTGCTCATCGTGAGCAGCCTCGATGTGCTCGGCTGATTCCCACAAGGTGACGTTGACGAAGCGGAACCGCGCATCGGCTGAGGCGGCTCGGTGCATCCTGTAGCTCAGAAAGCCTGGCTTCGCACTGAAATGTGGGGCGAAGACCTCGTGCCAGATGGTGGAGAACTCGTCCTCACGGTCTGCGGGTACGTCGAAGACGTTGATCCAGGTCACGGGCTGCATCGTCGGCCTTTCCTGTTGGGTCGTGCCTTCGGTTGACGGAGGTGCGGGGACACGGCACCAGCCCTTGACGGGGAGGCGATCTCCGCCCCAATGGCGCGGGCTCGCCGGCGTACATATCTGAGCTCATGCCGTGGGTGGGATCGTCGCCGGCGTGGGCCGCAGCGTGCGCGGGTGTTCGGCCAGGGCCCAGATGCTGGCCAGGAGAGCGAGAGCACCCAGTGCACCACGGATGTAGAGGCCCCAGAAGGTGAACTGCTCGAACGCGTTCTGCAGGGCGGTCGGGTCGTTCGCGTCGAGCTGGTTGAGACTCAGCATGAACGGTGCAGCCTTGATGGTGGTCACGACAACGCCGAGCGCGCCCAGGGCCGCGAGGTAGACCGGCAGGCCGGCAGCGCGAGGAGCGTCAGGGTCGAGGCGGTAGCTGATGGCTGCGGCGATCGCCAGGAGGACGAGGCCGATGCCGTAGATCGGGTAGACGATCAGCCCGTTGCCGAGGTCGGCGTGGCGACTGTAGGTGGCCCAGGCGGCAGCCCCGATCTGGTTCCAGGCCGGCGTGGCAACCACAGCGCGGTCGAGGGTGGCGGCGCCGAACGAGCCCACCACAACCGTCCCGATGAGGAGTGCGCGGGTGATCGTCCCATGAGATCTCGCTGAGAGCGGCGGCATGTCGGCCTCCTTGTCGCGCGGATCCTGGCACCCGCCCCAGCCACCGCGATCACAGTGAGCCCGGGTCGGGAGTGTAGTTGGTGATCAGCCGTTGCACGATCCATCCCAGCTGGGCAGCAACCTCGTCCGGGGATGCGGAGGCAAGCGGCTCCAGCCGGAGCACGTAGCGAGTGACGGCGATGCCGAGCAGCTGACTGCCGACCAGGCCGATCCGCTGGCTGGGCGCGGGGTCACCCAGCATCTGTGAAAGTGCGCCGCCCACGGTTTGCTGGAGGTATTCGCGCAACGCGGCAGCCCCCGCCGGATCACTGGTGGCCAGCCGGAGCAATCCGGCAAACGAAGCACCCTGCAACGGGGCGAGGTCCCACAGGTCGACAAACGCGCGTACGACCCGCTCGCCCACACCCGCGGCATCGCCGGGTAGGGCGACGGCGAGCACGTCGGTCAGGTCACGCGGCAGACCCACAGCGGCCAGGAACAACGCCTGCTTGGTGCCGAAATGCCGATGCACCATCGCTGCGTCGACGCCGGCCGCGGCCGCCACCTGCCGCATCGTCGTGCCGTCGTAGCCGGCGCCTGCGAAGCACTGCCGCGCCGCAGCCAGAACCTCCGCCCGGGTGTCGTGCTTGCCCGGCCGTCGCCCCGTTCGGGCCGCTGGCTGACCTGCCATGGAATCACCGTAGGCCGGTCCCGCCAAGAAAGTCAACAACGATGACTTTTTCCCGGATCGCTCGATGGCCCGCTAATGGCTGGGACTCGCCTGCGCCAGCAGGTCACCCTGGGCGGGACGGCAGGCCGGCGACGTCAGCGGGTCGGAGCTTCCGGTCGCGACCGCCAGTTTGTGCAGCTGATCCGTTGCCTGGTTGAGCTCCTGGCACAGCTCGTACTGCGAGCTCCCCGACAGCGTCCAGCCGGTCGGCGCGAGCACGCCGGGATGTGGAGCGTTGGCGATGCGCAGGTACGACTCCGCGCCGAAGGTCTCGTACGACCACTGCCGCGCCGCCGGCTCGAGCGCACCGGCGACGGCCAGTCTGGTGCGGGGTGGAACCAGCAGTTCGTACGGCCGGTCCGGGTTGACGCCCTGCGCGACGGCCGGGTAGCCGTTGTCGATCTGGACGAAGAGCGGCTTGATCGGACGACCGGCGCCCTTGCTCGCCTCGGCGTTGTGCGCGTCGATGTACGGCCGTACGCGCTGGTACATGTCGGTCGCCGTCATCGAGCCGCTGTTGTCCAGGTAGCCGCCGTCGACGATGTACGTCCGAGACTCCTGCCCGCACTGGGTGAGCTGGCCCGACGGTGTGACGTAGGGGAACCGCGCGGACAGCAGCGCGGCGGTGGAGCTCGCGATGTCCTGCTTGGGACACAGGAAGAGCGGCGCGAGATCGTACAGGCCGGTCGCGTCGTAGTGCGGGCCGTCGGTCTGGGTGCCGGCGGGCCGGCTGCTGGACTGGCTGTCGGGCAGCCGGCGGCATCCGAGGCTTCCTGGGCCTCTGCTGTCCAGGGCGGTGAGCTCGACGGGCGACACCAGGGCGCGGCAGCCGCTCTCGACGGCGGCGGCGTTGAGCAGCCCGATCGGCCGCCAGCTGCCGTCGCGAGGGTGGTCGTAGCTCCCGAGATAGCCGTTCGCCAACGCGGGCTGGCTGCTCTCCCAGGACTCCTCCAGCACAGCCGCCCGATCGGCGAACGGATAGCCGAACAGGTAGCGCGGCAGGTCGACGTACAGCAGGCGTGCGACCAGCGGGCTGAGGAAGTCCGCGGTGAGGGCCTTGTCGTACCACAGGCGCCGGCTGCCTTCGGCCGCGGTGCGCTGGTACGCGGGCTCGGCGGAGTTCGGCGCGTTCAGCCAGAACATGATGCCGACGCTGCCGCCGGACGCACCGCTCAGCGCGAACACCTGCTCGCGGCGTTGCACGGTGCACGTGCCGGTCGTCATCGTGGCGCCGAGCGGGAACACCGTGTCGAGTACGCCGGCGGTCCAGTACGCGGCGCGGATCCCGCCGCCCTCGGCCGCGACGAACACCATGGGGACGGCCTCCCGGCTGCTGGAGTCGTCCGCGCAGTTTTGTTTCGCCCAGGCGTCGAAGGCCTGCTGTAGCTGCATCGGTTCGCGCTCCGTGGCGGCCTGCTGGGTGCGGATGGTGTACGGCCCGGCCGTGTCGAACAACCGGCCGAGCACCAGCCAGACCAGAACCAGCAGCAGCATCGGGTTGCGGGTCGCGCCGATTCGCTGCAAGCCCGGCAACGGCGATGTCAACTCGACCTGGCGCTGTACCTCGTTGCCGACGACCAGGACCACTGACAGGAAGATCGCGACCAGGCTGATCGGCCCGAGGATCACCGGCACCGCCTGCCTGGTCGGCGGCAGGACGACCAGCACGTAAACGGCAGCGAGGAAAGCGGCGAGCACCCAGTAGACCCGATGCGACCTCTCCGGCCTGCCACCACGCCGCCCCAGGAACAGGACGAGGCCGACACCCACGCCCAGCATCGCCAGGCCGACGATCCAGGTGGTCAGCAGGCGCCCGCCGGGCCGGTCGGAGGTGTCGAGTGCCAGCCACGGCGGCAACGCGGCGCGGACCATCGCCACGCCGAACGCGAAGATCGGAGCCGCCGCCAGCCAGCGTGCGGCGCGGAGCGCCACGTTCCGCAGAGCCTCCGGATTCGTCGGCCCGGCACTGGGCATCCACGGCCGCAGCGGCGGAAGTGCGTTGCCCAGTTTCGCTACGACACAGATGGCGAGCAGGACTGCTGCGAGTCCCCAGAGGTTCCGCAACCACCAGCCCGCGACGGCGAAGACCCCGGCCAGGGCCAGAAAGACCCACAACGGCGGAGGCCGCCACCGGCTCTTGCCGGCGGCCTTGAACTCCAACCGGAACGCGCTCAGCCAGGTCAGCAGCGCCAGGCAACCCATCGCGACCAGGGTGGCGGCGATCTGGGCCGCGCCGAGCCACCAGCGGTTGTCGAGGTCGACCAGCCGTAGCAGTGCGTCCGCGACCTGGTTCTGCCCGATGCCGGCCATGATCAGAACGAACACGGCCACGACCACGAGTTGAATCCGCAGCGCGCTCACGAGCTGCCTGAGACTGACTCCTGCCGGCAACCGCCTGCGCACTTCGTCCAGGAGCAGGCGAAGGACGACAAGTCCCGCAACGCCGAGACCGATCAGCTGCAGGACCGGCGCGATCGCCAGCACCCGTCCAACGGCATCGACCTGACTCGCGTTCGCACCCGGCCAGGCCAGCATCCAGTAGCCGGCATCCTTCGCACCGGCGGCGAGCAGGCCGAGAACGAGGCTCGTTCCGAGAACCACGCCGACCCATCCGTCGGCCTGCTTGTCGCACATGCGACGGAAGCAGTACCAACTCAGGACGAGATAGAGAAGCACGAACCCGAGGTCGATTCCGGTGTACGCGCGGACGATCCACTTCGTCGCCGAGCTACCGGAGACCGGCAGCTGGTCGCCGGTTCCGAACGCACGCACGCAGGTGAGCGCCTTGCTCCCCGACGGCGCCGCTGTGTTTGGTTCCTGGTTTGGATCCTGGCCGTAGGCCGGCAGCAGCGTCTGGGTGGGCTCGGCCTGGATCGGCCCGCTGTCGTAGGTGTTCCAGAGACACCACGCCTCACGGGCCTGGCCGACCGCCTTGCCGACGTCGAACGTGCTGCGCGTGGAGTCGATCGAGCGGGCCGGCAGATCCGACACCTGGATGCGGCCGAGGCTGTTACTCAGGTCGCCGAGCACCAGAAAGGCCAGAACGAGCAGGAGGGCGGGCACCAGCAGGCGCCCGAGCCAGACCCTTTTGGCAGCCACCAGATCCCCCTGGAGGTACTTCGGAGCAAACCAACAGCATCCCGCGCCGGCTCCGATGTGAGAACGCCTTCCGGGGCAGCCTCACGTGACCATCCGGATGCCCGAACAGGCAAGCCATCGGCCCAGGCACATGGCCCGGGCCGAAACGTCAGCCCTGCATGCCCTGCTCGATCGCCTTGATGATCCGGGGACGCATCTCGGCGGCGCTGATGATGGCGTCGACCGACCCGACCTCCACCGCGCGCTCGATGCTGTGCACCTGGTCGAACTCGGCGGCGACCTCGCCGACCTTCTCCGCGCGGACGGCCGACTGTACCTCCGCCAGCTGGATGTTCAGGGCCGCTCGTTCGGCACCGCTGGCCGCCGTCACCCGGGCTTGCAGCTCGGCCACCCGCGGATCGGTCGTCGTGCGGTTGTTGACCTCGCTGGAGAACACCACGGCGGCGGCCGGCGCGCCACCGAGTACCGAGGCGTACGACCCCTCCAGTGCGAGCACCGTCAAGTTGGGGTTGAGCGCCTTGGAGAACACCACGAACGCGCCGCCGTGATAGCGCGAGATCACGCAGAACACGATCGGCCCCTCGAAGTTGACGATCGCCCGCCCGATCTCCGCGCCGTACTCCAGCTGCAGGTTGCGCAGCGACTCCGGCGACCCGTCGAAGCCGGACAGGTTGGCCAGGATCACCAGTGGCCGGTTGCCCGACGCCGCGTTGATGGCCCGCGCGGTCTTCTTCGACGAACGGGGAAAGAGCGTCCCGGCGGTGAACGTGTCGGGCCCGTCGGTGGGCGGGTAACCCTTCCGCGGCACCGACCGCGACTCGATCCCCACCAGGCAGACCGGCCAGCCGCCGATTCGCGCGTCCTGTACGACCGAGGTGTCGGCGTTCGCCATGCCCGCCCAGCGTTCGAGCACCGGGAAGTCCTGGTCGGACAGGGCGCGCATCACCGTACGAATGTCGAACGGCTTCTTCCGGTCGGGGTTGTGCGCGGAGGTGAAGATCTGGCCGACAGTGGTGAACTCGGTGCCGGCGACCACGTGCGGGAAGTCGGAGACGTCACGGTCGGCCGGGTCGGTCGTCGGCGCGACCCGTGGCGCGCGTTCGCCCGGTGCGACGTAGGTGTTGTCGTAGTGCGCCATGAGCACGTTGATGGCGGCCGGCAGGTCGGGCGCCCAGTACTGCGCCTCGCCGTTGGGTCCCATCACGCGTTCGTAGCCGCCGATGCCGAAGTTGTCCTCGGCCGACACGCCACCGGAGAAGTCCAGCGCCTGCTTGCCGGTGAGCACCATCGCGGAGTCCGGCGTCATCACCAGGATGCCCTTGGTGTGCATGAGCATCGTGGCCTCGGCGTTCCAGTAGGGCTGGGCGCCGACGTTGATGCCGGCGACCACGACGTTGATCTCGCCGCCGTCCTGGGTGAACTGGACGATCCGCTTGAGCGCGGCCGCCACCCAGTCCATGTTCTCGGTGCCGGACGTCATCGAGATCTTCGCGCCCGCCGACAGCGCGAACCACTCCACCGGCACCCGCAGGCGATCGGCGAGGTCGAGGGCGGCGATCACCCGTGAGCACTCCGGCTCCGCCAGCGAGCCGAGCGCCTTCGTCGGGTCGCCGAGCAGCACGACGCGCTGGATGCCCTCGGGATACAGGGCCGTCGGTGTCGTGACCACGCCGGCCACGATCGCCGCGGTGTTCTTGCCCTTCGGCCGATCCACCGGCGCGAACGTGCCCTGCGCGTCGAGGTCGTACTCGACGAAGCTGCCGTTCGACCCGGCGAGCCGGCTCGTCAGCTCGTACGGATAGACGGTGCCGCGCCGGGCCGCGCGCAGCACCTTCTGGCGATAGTCGTCGATCGGGCGGACAGGCTCGGTCGACGGCGCGCCGACGTGCAACCGGGCGCCGTGGCCGGGGTCGAACGTGATTCGTGCGGAGACCTCGGTCAGCTCACCGGCGGCCGTCCGCTGGCGGGCGACGAAGTGGACCTCCTCCAGCCCGGCGTTCGCCGTCGTCGGCAGGATGCGTTGCGCCATGGCGTTCAGCTCGTCGACGGTCAGTTCGGTCGTCGGCCACGCGGGCCAGACGTACATCATGATGCGGTTGGTGTCGTACCGCTTGTTCTGCGGCCGCTGCACCTGGATGTCGCGGATCGCGTCGAGGCCCGCGGTGATCGCGTCCTCCACCGCCGGCAACGCGATCAGCCGGCCGTCGGACTCGCGCAGCGGGGTGAGGTCGCGGACCTGGCCCATCGCGATGATCCGCTCGTCGGCCGGGTTGCTGCGTGCCACCGCCTTGAAGAGGTAGACCTCCTCGTCGACCGACGGCAGCCGGGTGAGGTCGAACTCGCGCAGCCGTTGCAGCTGCAGCCGTTCGGCGATCTGAGGGTGCAGGCCGCGGATCAGCCGGTCCTCGGTGAAGCCGCCACCGTCGCCGCCGTCGCGCCGGTACGTGAAGTGGTGGTGCATCACCGCGCCGCTCGAGCCCACGATCGACGTCGTGACCCGGCTGACGCTCGGCGGGAGCGGGTGCTCGGCGATCAGCTGCCCGAGCTGCCCGGCCATCGCGTCGGTGTCGGGCTGGCCCTCCCACCGGACGTAGAGGTCGGCGACCAGCCCACGGCCGCCGAGGCCGGTCGTGAACGAGCCGATGGCGTCGAGCGCGGCCGGCAGTGCCGCGAAGTCGACCGCCGTGGCGACCACACGCGCCGGCCCGCCGCGCCCGGCGTGACCGTTCTGGCCGGTCTGCGGGCTTCGGCCGTTCGATCCGTTCTGGCCGGCCTGGACGGTCTGGTCCGCCGAGATGAAGCGGCAGCCGTCGACGTCGGTCGCGGTGATGTCGACCAGCCCGCGGTTGCCGTAGTAGCGGCGGGTCAGCACCTCGAGCAGTGGCGCGTGGTCACGGCGGGGCCGCCCGATCCGCTGGCCGATCAGCCGGACCAGCGGCTCCGCGCTGGCCACCATCGCCTGGATGCGCTCGGCACGGTCGTGCGCGTCCGGGTTGCGGTCGAGGTAGCTGAGCTCGGCGCGCACCGCGGCGTGCACCCGGGCCCGGTTGCGACGCAGCAAAGGCTGGGCGAACCACCGGAACACCACACCGCGGGCCAGGTCGGAGACCGCGGGGAAGCGGACCTGCGACGCCTCGATCAGGTGCTCCAGCATCAGCCCGGCCTGCTCGCGCAGAGGCTCGGCCGGTGGATCGCCGGCCAGCCACGCCCGCAGCAGGTCCGACGCGATCGCGAGACCGGTCGTCGTCTGCTGTTGCGAAAGGAAGATCCGGAAGACCGCGGACTCCAGCTCCGGCGTCCGGTCGAGATCGGTGACGTCGTAGTGCCCGAGGACCTGCTTCAGCTTCGCCTCGAAACCCTTGGTGACGCTGGCGCGCTCGACGTCGAGGCTGCGGAGGTAGGAGTGGAAGTACTCCCGCGGGCTGTGCACCATGCTGCCTGGCTCGACCTCAAGCTCACCGCCGGGCCGGTTGCGGCTCAGCTCCAGCAGGTCGGCGAACACCGTGAGCAGGTCCAGTTCGCCCGGAACGATGTGGCCACCGAGTTCGGCGCGGGCCGCGAGGTAGTCGTCCAGCAGGCGCCTGCGGCCGTACGGGTCGGCGTCGAAGCCCAGCAGCAGGCCGCGCAGGTCCTGCAGGCCGCGCTCCACCCGCGCCTGTGCCGGCAGGTCGGCCGGCACAGCCGGCAGGCTGATCTCGACGGCTCCGCCCTCGTCGTCGGACACGTCGGTGACCTCGTCGGTGAGCGGCTCCAGCCGCATCAACGGCGCGCCGGCCTCGACCTGGCTGCCTACCGACACCGCGCACTCGCGTACCCGGGCCCGGAACGGTGCACGCAGCACCGTCTCCATCTTCATGCTCTCGAGGACGAGGATCGAGGCGCCGGCCTCCACCTCGTCGCCGACCGACAACGGTGTCGCGACCACCAGCGCCGGCGCGGGGGAGCGGACCACGCCGCCCTCGTCGCGGCTGATCCGGTGGGCGACGCCGTCGACCTCGACCAGGTGGATCGGCCCGTGCGTCGACGACACCTGCCGGAAGCGGTGCCCGTTGACCACGATCTGGCCACTGTGCTCGTCGAACCGCTCGATCTCGACGTCGGCCGTGTGCATGTCGCCGCCGGCCGAGAGGCCGACGCGGAACCGCTTCGGCCCGACCCGGGCCACGGTCAGGCGGTAGCCGACGCCGCGGAGCTTGAGGTCCAGCGGTCGGCTCGTGTCGTGGCGTACCTGCGGCCGGCCGCCGTAAGCGGTGGACAGCAGCCGCTGCCGGCTGACCTCCTCCTGGTCCTCATACGCCTCGATCGCCGCCGTGAGCAGCGCGATCTCGGAGTGCCGGTGGCTGACCAGCCGGCCCTCCGCTCGTACCCGGTCGATCCACGCGGTGTCGGCGGTCGCGTCGATGACCTCGGGCTGGTCGAGCAGGTCGAGGACGAAGCTCTTGTTGGTGGCGCCGCCCTCGATGATCACCGTGGTCTCGGCCATCGCCCGGCGCAGGCGTCCCAAGGCATGGGCACGGTCGCGACCGGACGCGATGATCTTGGCGATCATCGAGTCGAAGTCGGCCGGGATGGTGTCGCCCTCGCTGACGCCGGTGTCGACGCGGATGCCGGGCCCGGTGGGCAGGATCAGGCGCGCGATCCGGCCCGGCGCCGGCGCGAAGTCGCGGTCGGGGTCCTCGGCGTTGAGCCGTGCCTCGATGGCGTGGCCTGTCTCCTGTGGCTGGTCGCCCTCGAGCTTGCCGCCGCCAGCGACGTGCAGCTGCAGGCGTACGAGGTCGGTGCCGGTGGTGATCTCGGTGATGGGGTGCTCGACCTGGAGTCGGGTGTTGACCTCGAGGAACGCGAACAGCTTCTCGCCGGGGTGGTAGAGGAACTCGACGGTGCAGGCGCCGCGGTAGCCGACCGCTACGGCGAGCCGCTCGGCCGAGGCCTTCAGCTCGGCGGCCTGTGCCGCGGCCAGGACGGGGGAGGCGGACTCCTCGATGATCTTCTGGTTGCGGCGCTGCACGGAGCAGTCGCGGACGCCCAGCGCCCATGCGGTGCCCTGCCCGTCGGCGATGACCTGCACCTCGACGTGCCGCGCGCCGGTGACCAGGCGTTCGAGGAAGACAACGCCGGAGCCGAACGCGCGCAGCGCCTCCTGGCTGGTGCGTTCGTAGGCGTCGGTAAGGTCGGCTCGCGAGGCCACCATCCGGATGCCGCGCCCGCCGCCGCCCGCTGTCGCCTTGAGCATCAACGGGTAGCCGATCTGGTCGCCGGCACGCAGGGCGTCGTCGAGCGTGGCGACCTCGCCGCGGCTCCACGGTGCGACCGGGACGCCGACCTCCTCGGCGATCAGCTTCGCGCCGATCTTGTCGCCGAGCTTGCGCATCGCGTCGGCGCTCGGGCCGACGAACGTCACACCGATCCGCTCGCACAGCTCGGCGAACGCCGGATCCTCGGCGACGAACCCCCAGCCGACCCAGGCGGCGTCGGCGCCGGTCTCCTCGAGCGCCCGCTCCAGGACGGCGTGGTCGAGGTAGGGCCGCGCCGAGGCGGGTCCCAGGGGATAGGCGATGTCGGCCTCGCGTACGAACGTCGCGTTGCGGTCGGCGTCGGTGTAGAGCGCGACTGTCTCGACCCGCTCACCGGTCTCCGCCGAAAGATCCCGAACGGCATGGATGAGCCGCATCGCGGCCTCTCCACGGTTGACGATCGCCACACGTCGAAACACCGACCGAGCCTCCTAGCTAACGCCCTCGAAGAGCCACCCTGGGGTCGCCAGGGCATCGACTGCCTTTCCACCCTGCTTGATCGACGGCGAGCGGGGCAATGCGCCCATCGTGCATACCGGAGCTGTCACGTTGTTGAGATCCCACAAACCCGCAACCGATGACGCGGGGTGGGCACCGGAACAATATCCCTGAAAGTGTCGATTGGCAGGCGATGTTCGACGATTCGGCACGGGCCGGATACAGAGTGCGAGCAGTATCGGCCGTCCGTTTGTTCGTTGTCGCACTCAGGCGTCGTAGCGAGTGGTGTGGTGATTTGTGCTCCGGTGGACGAACGGGGCCAAGCTCGGGAACTCCGGCTGCAGCGGCGGCAGGTGCTCGGACTCCCTCGCGCCGGTGACCCGTAGATCGGCGCAGCTCGGGCACGGCTGTCCGGCACTTGGAGCGGTGCTCGGCAGGCCGCCGCGGAGCCAGAGGCAGACCTCGCCGTCGCTGCCGTCATCGGCGTGCCGGGCTTCGTAGCCGACCTTCCAGCTGTGACCGCAGCCGAGGCACGTGAACAGCCAGACTTCCTTCGTCACATGTGTCATGTGCATTGCCATCACCTGATTCGGACGGTACGCCGCGAGGCTTGAAGTCGAGGTCAGCCGCATACCAAGACATTTCAAAGCTTCGATGATGGTTGGGTCACGTCGAGCGGGCGCGATCGGCTCCGACTATCTCTGTGAGCGGCGATCAGAGGTTCGCCGCGCGGAGAAACAGGAGCGCCCATGACACGTGTGACCGCGCAGATGTCGATCTCGCTGGACGGCTTCTACGCCGGGCCGAAGGACGAGAGCGGCAAGGGACCGGATGGCTGGACGTCCAGCCCGGAATCGCTCGGCTTCTACCGGATCACCCGCTGGGTGACCGACGTCTTCGCCTGGCGGGAACGCCAGGGCATCGTCGGCGGCGAGCACGACGTCAGCTCGGAGCTGGTCGAGGAGTCCTTCGCCTCGGCCGGGGCGTACGTCATGGGCCGCCGGATGGCCGACGGCGGCGAGATCCCGTGGGGCGAGGAGCCGCCGTTCCACGCACCGGTCTTCGTCGTGACCAACCGGCCGAGGAAGCGGCTCGACCGCGAGGGTGGCACTAGTTTCACCTACGTCACAGAGGGTCTCGAGAGCGCCGTGGCGCAGGCGAAGGCCGCGGCCTCGGCCGTCGGTAAGGACGTCGCGGTCGCCGGAGGTGGCAGCCTGCTGGTCCAGGTGATCGAGGCCGGCCTGCTCGACCAGCTCGACCTGCACGTCGCCCCGGTGCTCCTGGGCGACGGCATGCGCTTGTTCGACCCGGCCAGGCTCGGCCTGCCGTACGACGAAGCGATCGAGCTCACGCCGGTGCGCACGATCCAGACCCCGAAGGTCACGCACGTGCGCTACACCGTCAACGGCCGCTCGCGTCTCACCGTTGACAGCCGAGGGCGGGAGGAGCCGGCCGGCTGAGCCGAGGGCGGTGAGCTGTCAGCGCGCCATTCTTGATTGATTCCAGAAAACGTGCCAGACTCGGCCATGTGCCGGCTGCTTCGAACCTCGACCGCGATCGGTTCGCGCGCAAAGCCCATGTTGGCAGCTGCTGCGCCGCGCCGCGGGCAGGTTCGTGAGCACACTCTGATTCTCTGGAAGGAATCCCGTTGTCTGACAGTCCTGACGCCGTTGTCGGCGAGATGAACGACGAGAGTGCGGGCGGGTGCCCCGTGTCCACCGGGCGCCGGAACCACCCGACCGAGGGCGCGGGGAACCGCGACTGGTGGCCGAACCAGCTCAACCTGAAGATCCTGCGCAAGCACTCGCCCGTCGCGAACCCGATGGGTGAGGACTTCGACTACGCCGAGTCGTTCAAGACCGTCGATCTCGACGAGCTGGCGGCCGATGTCGACGCGGTGCTCACGACCTCACAGGACTGGTGGCCGGCCGACTTCGGGCACTACGGCGGCCTGATGATCCGGATGGCCTGGCACAGCGCCGGAACGTACCGCATCGACGACGGCCGCGGGGGTGCCGGCGCCGGTATGCAGCGGTTCGCTCCGCTGAACAGTTGGCCCGACAACGGCAACCTCGACAAGGCGCGCCGGCTGCTGTGGCCTGTCAAGCAGAAGTACGGCCGCCGGATCTCGTGGGCCGACCTGATGATCTTCACCGGCAACCGCGCGCTCGAGACGATGGGCTTCAAGACGTTCGGCTTCGCCGGCGGCCGCGCCGACGTGTGGGAGCCCGACGAGGACGTCTACTGGGGCCCGGAACGCACCTGGCTCGGCGACGAGCGTTACTCCGGCGACCGCGAGCTCGAGGCGCCGCTGGCCGCTGTCCAGATGGGCTTGATCTACGTCAACCCGGAGGGACCGAACGGCAACCCCGACCCACTGGCCTCCGCCCGCGACATCCGCGAGACGTTCCGCCGGATGGCGATGAACGACGAGGAGACCGTCGCGCTGATCGCCGGTGGGCACTCGTTCGGCAAGACTCACGGCGCCGCTCCCGACACGGACTACGTCGGTGCCGAGCCGGAGGGTGCGCCGCTTTCGGAGCAGGGCCTGGGCTGGAAGAACAGCTTCGGCAGCGGCAAGGGCCGCGACGCGATCACGAGCGGCCTCGAGGTCACCTGGACCTCCACGCCGACGCGGTGGGGCAACGGGTTCTTCGACAACCTCTTCAAGTACGAGTGGGAGCTGACCCAGAGCCCGGCCGGCGCCAACCAGTGGGTGGCCAAGGACGGTGCCGGGGCCAACACCATCCCCGACCCGGAGACCGGCGAGCTGACCCGGCCTCCGACAATGCTGACGACGGACCTCGCGCTCCGGTTCGACCCGATCTACGAGCCGATCTCGCGGCGGTTCTACGAGAACCCGGATCAGTTCGCCGACGCGTTCGCGCGTGCCTGGTTCAAGCTGACCCACCGCGACATGGGTCCGATCCAGCGTTACCTCGGGCCGCTGGTCCCGCAGGAGGAGCTGATCTGGCAGGACCGCGTGCCCGCGGTCGACCACGAGCTCGTCGACGACTCCGACGTCGCGGCACTGAAGCAGCAACTCCTCGGCTCGGGCCTGTCGGTGTCTCAACTGGTCACGACGGCGTGGGCCGCGGCCTCCTCGTTCCGGATCAGCGACAAGCGTGGTGGCGCGAACGGTGCACGTATCCGGCTGGAGCCGCAGCGGGGCTGGGAAGTCAACGAGCCCGACGCGCTGTCGCAGGTGCTGCGGACACTCGAGGGCGTCCAGGAGACGTTCAACAGCGCCCAGACCGGCGGCAAGCGGGTCTCACTCGCCGACCTGATCGTGCTGGGCGGGTGCGCGGCGGTCGAGCAGGCGGCCAAGGCCTCCGGCCACGACGTGCAGGTGCCCTTCACGCCGGGTCGTACGGACGCCTCGCAGGACCAGACCGACGCCGACTCGTTCGCCGCGATGGAGCCGGCGGCGGACGGCTTCCGCAACTACCGCGCGAAGAACGGCAACCCGCTGCCGAGCGAGTTCTTGCTGGTCGACAAGGCCAACCTGCTCAACCTCAGCGCACCTGAGATGACCGTCCTGGTGGGCGGCCTGCGCGTGCTGGGCGCCAACTACAAGCAGTCGCAGCAGGGCGTCTTCACCTCCACGCCGCAGTCGCTGACCAACGACTTCTTCGTGAACCTGCTCGACATGCGCACCGAGTGGACCTCCGCCAACGGCGACGGCGAGTCCTACGAAGGCCGCGACCGCGCCACCGGTGAGCTCAAGTGGACCGGCAGCCGCGTCGACCTCCTGTTCGGCTCGAACTCCGAGCTACGCGCCGTCGCCGAGGTCTACGCCTCCGACGACGCCAAGACCAAGTTCGTCGACGACTTCGTGGCCGCCTGGACCAAGGTCGTGAACCTCGACCGCTACGACCTGGCCTGACCCAACCCAACCAAAACCAGACCGAACGGCGCGGCCCTCTGAGAAGAGGACCGCGCCGTTCGGTGTTCCGAGCGCAGTGCGCAGCACAGTCTGATTCCTGGCTTCCCGGAACCTCACCCGTCGGACGCGACATGCTTGCATTTGGCCGGCGCTGCCCAGGGGTGCAAGGCCAAAACCAAAGCAGACCGAAGGCCGGCAGCCTTGCGGCCCTGGGCAGCGCCGGCTAAACCTTCGGTGGCGCGTCCGGCGGGTGAGGGGCCGGGAAGCCCCCGGTTCCGAGCCCTGAGTGTCCGACCCGCCGGAGGCAACCCACAACGGCAAAGCCGCCACGAAACAACCCAAGCCCCGAAGAAACCAACCGCCACCCACCAAGGCACCGGCACAGCAACCAGAGCACCAGCAGACCGTGCGAAAACCCGATTGCGCCGACCAGAAGTGGTCCGTAACGTCCCGTACATCGTGCGCATCCCCCTCGCCCAGTACTGGAACCTGCTCGCCCGATACCTCAAACCCCACCGCCGCCTGCTCGTCCTGCTAGCAGCACTCATCTACGCAGCCGTCGCCGCGCGCCTCCTGACACCATGGTTCGCGGCAAAGTTCCTCGACACCGTCACAACCGTGACGACCACGCCCGCGCCCCTCCGCCACCTGACCCTGCTCGCCACCGCATTCTGCGCCGCCGGCATCGCGGACCAGGCCCTGTCCGTCCTCGCCACGCGAATCGGCGCCGCCATCTCCTGGCAGGCGACCAACGAGCTGCGCACCGATCTGGTCGCCCACTGCCTGCGCCTGGACGAGGACTTCCACCACCGCAACCCACCGGGCACGATGGTCGAGCGGATCGACGGAGACGTACGCCAGCTCAACAACTTCTTCTCACACTTCAGCCTTCGCCTGCTCGCCAACCTGTCGCTCGTCGCCGGCATCCTGGGCGTGACCCTGTGGGTGGACTGGCGCCTCGGCCTGGTGTTCGTCGCCTTCGCAGCCGCCGCGCTGTGGACGTTCGCGAGAATCCGCGGCCTGGCCGCACCACGCTGGGAACGAGCCAGGCAGGCGAGCGCCGACCTCTACGGCGAGGTCGAGGAGCGCTTCGGCGGCCTGCCGGACATCCGGGCCAACGGCGCCGTCGGCTACGTCGAGCGCCGGTTCGCGACAGCGCTGCGCACGATGGTCCGGCGCGAGCGGCAGGCCACCGGTCTCAGCGCCGTGATCGGCTCGGCGACCAATCTCACGATGGTGCTCGGCGGAATCCTCTTGCTGGCAACGGCCGTCGTGCTCTACCGCGCCGGCGCGATCTCGATCGGCACGGTGTTCGCGATGTCGATGTACGTCGCGCTGATCGGCGGGCCGCTGCGCCAGATCCTCCGCGAGCTGGACGACCTGCAGCAGGCGACCGCCGGCATCACCCGCGTACAGGAACTGCTCGGCACCCGCCCGGCGATCGTCTCGGGACCGGGCGCCGACCTCGGGTCGGGCGCGCCGCACATCAGGTTCGACCACGTCTCGTTCGGCTATCCGGCGAGCGCGGGCCGGCCGGCGCTGAGCGACCTCTCGTTCGACCTGCCGCCGGGTGAAGTCCTCGGCCTGGTCGGCCGGACGGGCGCGGGCAAGAGCACGATCGCCCGCCTGCTGGTGCGCCTCTACGACCCCACCGAAGGCCGGATCACGTTCAACGGCGTGGATCTGCGACAGGCGACGCTGTCCCAGCTGCGGGCGCGGATCGGAGTCGTGTCGCAGGACGTCCAGCTGTTCCACGCCACCATCCGGGACAACCTGACGTTGTTCGCGGGCGGAGTGAGCGACCAGAAGCTGGTCGAGCTGCTGTGCGACATCGGGCTCGGTGGCTGGTACGAACGGCAGCCGGACGGGCTCGACACCGTGCTCACGCAGGCGGGCCGCGAGCTGTCGGCCGGCCAGGCCCAGTTGCTGGCCGTGGCCAGGGTGTTCGTCGCGGATCCCGGGCTGGTCATCCTGGACGAGCCGACCTCGCGCCTCGACCCGGCGGCGGAAGCCCTGGTCCAGCAGGCGTTCAACCGGCTCTTCGAACGGCGGACGGGCGTCGTCATCGCGCACCGCCGGCACACGTTGCGGCGGGCAGACACGATCCTCGACCTGGACGCCCGATGCTGAGCAGGCTCTTCACGTACCGGCCGGGCCTGCTGCTCGCCTCCACCCTGCTGTGGACGGCCGGGTTCTGCATGCCGATCCTCACCGGCCTGGTCAACCAGGCCGTCTTCGACGAGCTCCAGCCGGACACCTCGACCGGACGCAGCCTCGGCCTGCTGTTCGCCGCGCTCGTGGTCGTCGCGGTCGCCGAGCCGGTCCTGATGGTGTGCTGGCAGTGGACGCACGTCACGCTGGAGGCCGTCGTCGACGCGCTGGTACGGACGAACCTGTTCGCCTGGATCGTCGCCAGGTCGGGCCGCAACGCCCGGGCGGCGGCCGGCCCGGTCACCGCGCTCGGCAACCTGCGCGACGACGTTCCCGGCTACACCGGGCTCGTCAACGAGTGGTACCGCATCGTCGGCGAGGCCGCGTTCGTCGTGGTCGCGCTCGTCATCCTGATCCGGATCGATCCGCTGGTGACGCTCGTGACGTTCGTTCCTCTCTGCGCCGTGGTCGCGGGCACACACTGGATGCGTTCCCGCCTGCCGCGCCTTTGGGGACAGGCCCGCGACGCGACCAACGACGTGACGACGCTGGTCGCCGACACGTTCGCGGGCGTGCAGACGGTGAAGGCGGCAGGTGCCGAGGCGGCGGTCGCTTGCAGGCTGGCGGAGGTCAACAACGTTCGCATGCACGCCGAGATTCGCAGCCTGGTCGCCGGCGCCCGCATCGACGCGGTCAGCCAGGCCGCGATCCTGACCGGGCAGGGCCTGGTGCTGCTCGTCGGCGCCGGGGCGATGCTCGCCGGGCGCTTCACGATCGGCGACTTCGTGGTCTTCGGGATCTACCTCGACTGGATGCTGGAGCTGCCCCGCCGTGTCGGCCGGTTGCTCAGCCAGCGCAGGACCAGCCGGCAGTCGCTCGTCCGCCTGCAGGACACGATGAACGACGGCACGCCGGTCACCACGCTGGCCCGCCACCGGCCGTTCCATCCTCGCGAGCCCGCCGAGCCGGCGGGCGATCGTCCAGGCGGCGACGCGGACGAGCCCGGTGAGCGGCTGGAGGAGCTCGAGCTCGACGGCATCTCGTACACGCACGAGAGCTCCGGCCAGGGCATCTCGAACGTCAGCCTGCGTTTGCGTCGTGGCACGATCACGGTCGTCGCCGGCGGCGTGGGAGCGGGCAAGTCCACGCTGCTCGAGGTCCTGCTGGGCCTGCGCGCCGCGGCCGCGGGCCGGATCCGCTGGAACGGCGAGATGGTGGACGAGCCGGCAGACTTCATGCGCCCGCCCAGGGTCGCGTACAAGCCGCAGGCGCCGAGGCTGTTCAGCGACACCTTGCGGGAGAACGTGCTGCTGGGCCTGCGGGCGGACGACGCCCGGCTGACGGCGGCTCTCCGCGACGCGGCATTGACGTACGACCTCCGGCACCTCGGCGACGGCCTCGACACCCTCGTCGGAGGCAGGGGAGTGCGGTTGTCCGGCGGCCAGCAGCAACGGGCGGCTGCCGCGCGCATGTTGTACCGGCAGGCCGAGCTGTATGTCATCGACGACTTGTCCAGTGCTCTGGACGACCGGACCGAGAACGAGATCTGGCAGCGGCTCTCCGCGGCCCGCCGAGCGGGCGCGACGTTCGTGGTCGTGTCACACCACCCGGCCGCGCTGAAGCACGCCGACCAGGTGGTGCGACTCGAGGCCGGCCGGTTGACGAACATGCGATAGCCGGGGCTGATCGGCCCTAAGCTGTCGGCCATGTCGACCAGCGAGCTGGGCAGGGCAAGCGCGTTCACGACGTTCGTACGTTGCTGTGTGGCCGTCGCGGCAACTCCGTGGCGGTTGGCGCGGCCTCGCCGGCTCGACCCCGGCGTGCTCGCCCGGATCCGCGACGCCTGCGTACCGGCTCCGCCCGCGCAGGCGACGGTCCGGCTCGTGGCGCTGACGCAGGCTCTCCAGACCGCGCCCACGGCCGCCGTCGCGGAAGGCGCGTTCCGGCCGCGTCGGCTGGAGCTGGGCATGACCACGTTCCTGGTCGAGCATCCTCAGGCTCGCTTCCTCGTCGACCCCTCGATGTGCGCCGACGTCCACGGGGTCGTGCTGCCGCAGCTGCCCGCCCCGATGCGTTCGTTCGTCGCGCCGGACCGGCCGGTCACCGGGCTCCCCGACATCCTCGCGCGGGAAGGCCTCACGGGCGCCGACCTCGACTTCGCGTTGCCCACGCATCTGCACTGGGACCACGTGTCCGGACTGCTCGAGCTTCCGGCGGAACTGGCCGTCCAGGTGCCTGCCATCGAGCTGCGGTGGGCGCTGGAGGGGCCGGTCGCGCCGCTCGGTGTCGCCCGCTCACCGCTGCTGGGCCGCACGTGCACGCCGCTGGAACTGGACGGGCCGCCGGTGCTGACGTTCGAGCGCAGCCACGACCTGTTCGGCGACGGTTCGGTCGTACTTCTGGACCTCGCCGGGCACACGCCGGGCAGCCTCGGCGTCCTCCTCGCAGTGGACGACGGCAGCCGCGTATTGCTGGCAGGCGACGCCGTCTGGCACGGCCTGCAGGTCGAGCTGGGCCGGGAGAAAGCCCCGTTCCCCGGCCGCCTCATCGACGCCGACCGCGACGCCGCCTTCACGACAGTGCACCGCCTGCACGCCCTGCCACCCGACATCGAGGTCGTCGCCAGCCACGACCGCGCAGCCGCCGCAAAACACTGGCCGAAGCCCCGCTGACCGCTAGACGATCTGTTCCAAGGGGTCGCCTGACGCGCGACGCCTGGCATCCGCGCTGGCTGTGTTGTCGTCGATCGTCGGAGGCCCCCTCCTGGCTCCTCCTCCGGGTGTGCCCACCCCCATGAACGGCGCCGTGCGCCGCGCGCCTGACCGGCGACCCCTTGGAACAGATCGTCTAGCCCGTCGTGCGGGGGCGGACGGAGTCGCGGACGGCGAGGTGGGTGGCGAGCCCGCGGCGAAGCGCTGGCCGGACTCCGCTGGTGGTGACTGACCTTGGCCGGCGCTGTGGCTGGCCTGAGCGCGGATGGCGAAGTTAGTGACGAGCAGGCGGGCGAAGGGCCGGCCGGCGCCGGCAGCTGCGGCTGGCCGCTGTCCTGTGGCCCGCAGTCTGGGCCGGTCGCGGGTGGCGAGGTGGGTGGCGAGCACGGCCTGGACTGCGACCGGGTTGGTGGTCGCGGTCGTCGCCAGCCATGATCGGCTGCTGCGGCGAAGTGCTGGCGGGACTCCGCTGGTGGCGGCCGACCGCTTTGCCGGCGCGCGTGGCCGGGCCGAGTCGCGGATGACGAGGTGGCGGCACGTTCGCGGCGAAGTGCCGGGCAGCTTCCGACAGCAGCGGCTGACCGCTAGCCAATCGCACGGGGTCGAACCGAGTCGCGGATGACGAGGTGGGTGCCGAGGACGCGGTGGATCGACGTCTGGTCGTGGTCGCGGGTGTCGCGTTGGTGGAGGGCGAGGCGCACGGCGGTTCGGCCGAGTTCCTCGTACGGGATGTGGACGCTGGTCAGCCCCAGGTCGCCGGCTACGGCGAGGTCGTCGTAGCCGACCATCGACAGGTCGTCGGGGATCCGCAGCCCAACCTCGCGCAGTGCGTGCCGCGCGCCCACCGCCACCGGGTCGTCGCCGGCGAGGATGGCGGTGAAGTCCGGCGGCTCCTCGCGGGCCAGTCGTTCGCGCATCATCCGGTAGCCCGACGGCCGGGAGAACTCGCCCTCCACGACCAGTGACTCGTCGTAGGCGACGCCATGGTCGGCGAGCCCGCGCCGATATCCCTCCAGCCGCGCCGAGGCCGCCGTGTGCCCGGGCCTGGCGCCGAGATAGAGGATCCGCCGGTGGCCGTGCGAGAGCAGGTAGTTGGTCGCCGCCTGCGCACCGCCGGCGTTGTCGTACTCGACGGTGATCGCGGGTACGTCCGGGCCGAGCGGCGGCCGCCCGACCAGCACGAGCCGGGAGCCGGCGGCGGCCAGCGCGTGTGCGTGCTGCCGCATCCGGGTGTCGTACTCAGGATCGAGTGGAACGCCGCCGACCAGGATCACCGCGTCGGCGCGTTGCTCGCGCATCAGCCGGATCACGGCGAGCTCGCGATCAGGGTCGTACGACGTGTTGCTCAGGAGGCAGATCCGGCCCTCGTCGACGCACTGCTCGTCGATGCCCTGCGCGACGTACGATCCGAAGTCGTTGCCGCCGACCAGCGGAACGAGCACCGCGATCAGCTTCGTCCCGCCCCCGGCCAGCGCCCTGGCCTGGGCGTTCGCCACGTAGTCGAGCTCCTCGACCGCCTGCATCACACGCGCCCGCGTCGCCGCCGCGGCGGGGTAGCTGCCGCCCAGCACGCGGGAGACGGTCGAGATCGACACGCCGGCCCGCTCCGCGACGTCGCGAAGCGTGGCACCCCCTTCGGCGGTGAGCTTCGCGCGATCAGCCATCCGGCCAGCCTAGCAACGCCGGTCGCAAGCGCTTGCCATCTCGACAACCACCAGACCACACATCGGACGCAGGAGAGCTGTCCGGTTCCTGCCAAAGCAACGCTTGCCCACGCTCTTGACGACAGGTAGCAAGCGCTTTAACTTCCGTTTCATATAGGATATTGCCTTGCGAGGCCCGCATCCCCGAGGTGATCGACCGTGATCTCCGCTCACCGTCCCCGCGTCCTGGCCGCCCTCCTCGCCACGAGTGCGCTGGTCGCAGGCGCGCTCGCTACCTTCGCCGGTGCCGGCACCGCACTCGGCGCCGACGAGGAGGCGTTCCTCACTCCCGAGCAGATGCTGACCGAGACCAGCGCCGGGATCTACGCGCCGATCCGCCAGACCGGCGGCATCGACCTGGCGGGCGACTTCGGCCAGTGGGAGCAGTACACCGGCATCGCGCTGCCGGCCAAGGACAGCCAGAACAAGGTGAACGGCTGGACCGGCCCTGCGGACCTGTCGGCGAAGGCGTACTTCGCGCACGACGCCGCCAACTTCTACCTCGGCGTCCAGGTCACCGACGACACTCACCACCCACTGCCCGGCGGCAACAACTGGCAGGGCGACGGCATCCAGTTCGCCTTCGGGGACACGGCGTTCGGTTCGTTCCGCACGGAGTACGGCGTCGCGCTCGGCGACGACGGGCAGCCCGACATCGCCCGCTACTCCGACGGCCAGGCCAGCGATCCGCCGAGCGCGATCCAGATGAGCCTCCGCCAGGACGGCAACGTGACGACGTACGCGCTGCGGATCCCCTGGACCGCCGCCATGCAGGGGGCGCCCGCGGCCGGGCAGCTGGTGCCGTTCACGCTGCTGGTCAACGACAACGACGGCAGCGGCCGCGACGGCTACATCGAGTGGACCCGCGGCATCGGCGACACCAAGGACATCGGGCTGTTCGCGCGCACCGAGCGCCTGGCCGCGAGCGACACCTGGACGGCCTGGCTCGCCGGACCGGCTCAGGTCGACGCCGGGACGTCGGCCCAGTTGACGCTGCTGGTGCCGAACTACGCCGACACAAGCCTGCCCGTGACGATCGACATCCCTGCCGCGGGAGTGGCTGGCGAGCAGGTCACCGTTCCGGCGAACCAGGCACTGCGCAAGACGTTCACGGTCACCGTCGCCGAGACCACCGACATCCGCGCGACGATCGCCGCCGGCGGCCGGACCCGTGAGCTCACTCAGCACGTCGTCGCGCTGAAGACGGCGGAGGAGCTGCGCGCGATGTTCGACCAGCTCGAGAACACCGCGCTGCCTCGCCTGCGGGGCAAGCTGGCAGCCGCGCACGACAAGGGGATCGCCACCGACTACGAGACGGTCGACGCCGCCACGATCGAGGAGTTCGTACCGCACGGCCGCGACGACATCGACCACAGCCGGCTGGACCGCGCGGAATACATCGCCGACAGTCTCCAGACGCTCGACCAGCAAGCCGAAACGGCGCTCGACGCCTACCTCGACGGCAGCCGCAAGCCGCTGCGCGCACCGCGGTACGTGACCGGCAAGGCGAAGCCGCAGGGCTACTCCATGCTCGGCACCACGACCTCCGGTGAGAACCAGCCGATCCTGTTCACCGGCTACGGCATGTTCGACCGGGTACGCCGCGATGTCGCGAAGTTCCCGAAGCTCGGCACCAACCTGGTCGACTACAACTTCGGTCCGGTCAGCGTCATCAAGCCGCCCGTGCCGATCGCCAACTGGTACACCTGGACGGGCGGCAGCGCGACGTTCACCGCCGACACCGCGAGCCCGCACGCCGGCTCGTACGCCTTCAAGTTCGCCAACGTCTCCGGCCCCGGCTACGCCACGCAGAGCGTGCCCGTGACGCCGAACCAGACGTACACCTTCTCCGCCTGGGTGAAGGGCGAGGGCCTCGAAGGCGCGACGATCGTGTCGAAGAACTGGGGCTTCGTGTACGGCCTGCCGACCGGCACGTACGACTGGCAGCACGTCACGTTCGAGGTGCCCGCGGGCTCCGACAGCAGCCTGGAGTTCCTGGTCTTCACCGAGAAGCCGGGCACGCTGTGGCTCGACGACGCGTCGATAACGGCTCCCGGCTCGACGACGAACCTCCTGAAGAACGGCGACTTCGAGGCCGGCCTGTCCGACGAGCCGTTCTCCGTCGACAAATCCGAGATCGAGAACGTGCTGCTGCCGATGCTCGAGGAGGCGGAGGAGAACAACGTCGCCGTCAACCTCGACCTGTCGCCGCACTACTGGCCGAGCTGGACGTTCGACACGTGGCCGGACCTGCGCAACCCCGACAACCTGTTCGCCAACACCTTCGACATCGAGCACCCGATGACGAAACAGATCGTCGATGCATTCCTCGACGCGGTGATCCCCGCCGTCAAGGACTCGCCCGCACTGCAGTCGGTCACGCTCACCAGCGAGCCGATCTACGTCAAGAACAACGGCGCCTATCACCGGCAGGCCTGGCACGACTGGCTGGCGAAGGAGTTCGACAGCGTCGCCCAGCTGAACGCGCGCTACGACACGTCGTACGACAGCATCGCCGACGTGCCGGTGCCGAACGTCGACGACGCGACCGGAAACGCCTTGTCCTACGACTACCTGACGTTCAAGAGCGGCCGGTTCCAGGCATACCACCAGGCGCTCGCGGACCGGATCCACACCTGGGCGCCCGACCTGCCCACGCACGCCAAGATCATGGGCTGGGGTGCCCGCAACCGTAGCCCGTTGCTGACCTGGGGCATCGATGTCGAGGACTTCTCCAACACCACGGAGATCAGCGGTAACGACTCGGGTAACGCACAGGAGTCCGGCCCCGCAGGCTACCTCGACTACCTGATGTTGTACGACCAGCAGGCCTCGTTCGCCAAGCAGCCGGTCTTCAACTCCGAGGACCACGTCATCACCGATGGCGATGAACGGTACATCCCGGAGATCGCCACCTCGGCCGGCAACGGCCTGTGGGCCGGCGCGCTGCACGGGCGCACGCTGTCGTCGCTGTGGGTCTGGGACCGGTCGTACGACACGGTGAACCAGGGCTACCTGATGGGCAGCATCCTCAACCGCCCGGACGCCGTGTCGAACGTGGGCCGCGTGAGCCTCGATCTCAACCGGCTGGCCAAGCAGGTCACGGCGTTCCAGAACGCGCCCGCCTCGGTGGCCGTGCTCTACGGCTTCACGCCGAACCTCTACTCCGGCAGCTATCTGAGCGCCATGCGGCAGAGCTATGGAGCGCTGAGCTACACCGGGCAGAAGGTCGGCTTCGTGACCGAGGACCAGATCGGCAGGCGTGGGCTGGACAAGTACAAGCTGCTCGTGCTGCCCGAGGTCACCAACCTGTCGACCTCGACGCTGGCCGCGATCCGTGACTGGGAACGCGACGGCGGCCGCGTCGTGACGATCGGCGGTACCGCACAGCTGCTGACGGGCGACGAGTACGACCGCGCGCAGCCGGCGGCGCTGCGTGGTGCCGTGCTGAACCACCCGCGAACCGTCAAGCTGGCAAGCAATCCGAGCGAGTCCGAGCTCAGAGAGGTCTGCTTCGATCAGTTACACCGCCTGCACCTCGACGGCGTGATCGTCGTCGACGCCGCGACCGGCGAGCCGGCGACCAACGTCGAGTGGCGGATGGCGACGCAGGGGCGACAGCGCCTGCTGAGCCTGATCAACTTCGGCGAGGACGCCAAGCAGGTCTACGTCACGGTGGACGGCCGCCGCGTCACGCCCAGGCAGGAACTCATCTCCACAACGTCTCCTGGCTCGTCCACGCTCGCAGTCGACGGACTCGGGCACTACCTCTACGTCCTCCCGTAGGTCAGGGAACGTAGCCCAAGCACGGGGCCCAGCCACCGTAGGAGCAGCATCATGCCGATTTCAAAGATCCCGAGAATCCTCATCGCCGTGCCGACGTTAGCGATCGGCATGCTCGCCGCGGCGCCGGCAGCCAACGCCGCCGGCACCACCTACTACGTCAGCGCCGCCGGCAACGACGGCAACAGCGGGACGAGCACGTCCGCCCCGTGGCAGTCACTGTCGAAGATCAACAGCACGACGTTCGCGCCCGGAGACCAGATCCGGTTGCGATCCGGCGACACCTGGTCGGGCGGCATCGTGCTCACCGAGTCCGGAGCCGCCGGCGCGCCGATCACGCTCGGCGCGTACGGCACGGGCAACAAGCCGCTGATCAACGGCGGCGGCGTCGACGCGACAGTTCACCTCAACGGCGCGAGCTACGTCACGGTCGACGGCCTGGCGGTCACCAACCACGACGGCGCCGACGTATACGACGGTGCGGAAGGCAACCGCGCCGGCATCAAGCTCTCGAACGCCACCAGCGAGATCCGCCTCGCGAACAACGAGATCTACTACATCGAGGGCTTCAGCAACAACTCGAGCATCGGCTCGCCGCGCGGCACCACGCTGCCGCCCGACCAGAACAACCTCTACACCAACGGCGCGATCTACCAGTACGGCTCGGGATCCAACGTCACGGTCGAGAACAACTACAGCCACGACAACACCAACAACGGCATGCTGTTCACGACGATCGGCTCCGGGCTCGTCATCCGTAACAACACCGTGAACAACGTCGGCGCGGACGGCATCGAGTACTGGAACACCACCTCGCCGATCGTCGAGCACAACTCCGTCATCGACGTCGGCAACAACAGCGGCACCGCGACGCCGGGACCGGGTGAGATCGGCGCCAACGGCGCGGCGGTCGCGGGGATCTGGGGCATCAACCACACCGGCCAGGTGGCGCAGTTCAACTACGCCGCCGAAACCCACCGCATCCTGTGGGACGGGCAGGCGTGGGACTTCGACCTCGGAACCTCCGGCGGTGTCTATCAGTACAACTTCAGCCGGGACAACGAAGGCGGCTTCACGCTGGGCGGCGGCCCGGGCCAGGTCTACCGCTACAACATCAGCTACAACGACGGCGGCGACCAGCTGTACGCGGACCAGGGTTTCATCAACGCCAACTCGGAGTTCTACAACAACGTCTTCTACCAGAACAACGGCAAGGGCTTCGGCATCGCCAAGCTGACCGACGCCCGGTTCACCAACAACATCTTCCACACCAACGCCACCTCCGCCACGTCGTACGCGAAGAGCGGTGTGACGTTCACCAACAACTGCTTCAGCGGCACGCAGAACGCCGTCAACCCGGGCACGAACGCCGTGATCGGTGACGCGAAGTTCGTCAGTCCCGGTTCGGTCGGGACGAACATCGACGCGGTGGCCGGCATGAAGCTGCAGCCCGACTCGCCCTGCGTCAACGCGGGCGTGGCGGTCTCGGGCAACGGCGGGCGCGACTACTGGGGCAACCCGCTGTACGACGGGCTGCCGGACATCGGGGCGTACGAGCACACGCCGGCGACGCTGGACGACGCGCACAGTGGTTCGTGGGCGCTGCGGCAGGCCAGCACCGGCACACCGTCGATGACCGGCTCGTTCCAGACCGTCGACGTGGCAGCCGGCCAGACCTACTCCTTCAGCGCCTGGGTGAAGGGCGCCGGCCAGCAGGGCAAACTGGTCGTCTACGACGGTTCGTGGTCGGTGATCGCGGAGTCGGCGCCGCACACGTCCAGCGGTACGTGGACAAAGGTGAGCACGCCGGCCTTCAACACCGGCAACCGGTCGACGCTGATCGTGCAGTTCATCGATCTCGGGACGACCGCCGGGACGACGTATCTCGACGACGCCTTCCTCGGTGTGTCCGGGGGCGTGAACCAGCTGGCCGATGCCGGCTTCGAGAACGGCGGCACCGGCTGGAACGCCGGTGCGCCGTTCAGCGCCCAGCACCTGGTCACGGCGCACGGCGGGTCGTGGGCGTTGCGGCAGCTCAACAGCGGCACGGCGACCATGACCGGCTCGTTCCAGTCCGTCGCCGTGGACTCGAACAGCACGTACACGTTCAGCGCCTGGGTGCGCGGCGCCGGGCAGCAGGGCAAGCTCGTCGTCTACAACAGCTCGTGGTCGGTGATCGCCGAGTCGGCGCCCCACACCTCGAACGGGACGTGGACGCAGGTGGCCACGCCGGCGTTCAACACCGGCGGCAACACGTCGTTGAACGTGCAGTTCATCGACCTCGGAACGACCGCGGGCGCGACGTACCTCGACGACGTGTTCCTCGGCTCGTCCGGTGGGGCCAACAAGCTGGCCAACCCGGGCTTCGAGAGCGGAGCCGCGGGCTGGTTCGCGGGCTCGCCGTTCGTCGTCGACCAGCTGTGAGCCCGACGTGCGAGTGAGGTTGGCTGTCGCGCTGGGGTCGGGAGTGCTGGCCGTGCTGGTCGTGGCCGGCACCGCCGGCCTCCTGATCCCGCGCCTGCTACCCCGTGACGCTGGAGTCGCCGCCGGCACGGACCGTTTCGAGGTGGTCGCGACCGTCGACGGCGAGCCGATCGTCTACGGCGAGCTGCGGAGTCGGACGCCGGCGGCGCTGGAGCAGAGCGTGCGCGCGAAGCTCCAGCAGATCGAGGCCCGGCGGCAGGGGCTGACCGGCGACATCGGCTACCGGGCGGCGCTCGCCGAGCTGGAGCGCGTCAACCGGGCGCGCTCGGCGAAGGTACGAAACGGCGGCGTCGTCTACGGGCCGGTCACCTACGACGAGACGCGGTTCCTCGACGAGCGCCTACGGCAGCTGCGCGACGGCTTGCGGGCGCGGCTGACGGTCTCGGACGCGGAGGTCGCGCGCTACTACGCCGACAACAAGCAGCGGTTCTCACTCGGCGACTCCCGGAAGGTGATCGGCATCTCGGCCGGGACGCAGGACGGCGTGAGCCGGCTGGCCGAGCTCGAACGGCGGCTGGCGGCGGGCGAGTCGTTCGACACCGTCTACGCCGAGCTGCGGCATGCCGGTGCCGGCGGCCTGACGGTGGAGGAGCGGAGCTTCGACTACCGGACGTTCCGCAAGGACTCGATCACCAGCCCGGTCCTGCTGCGCGCGGTGGACGAGCTCGACGCCGGCCAGGTGACGGGCGTCGTGGCGGACGCTCGTTCGGCCGGCATCTACAAGTGCGTGGCGAGGCGGTCGCTGGGCTACGCGCCGCTCGAGCAGGTCAGGCCCGGCATCGTCGACGACCTGCGAGCACGGAAGTACGACGCACTGGTCGGGCGGTGGCGGGCGGACGCGGAAGTCGAGGTCACCCCGGCGGGCGCCACTCTAGGCTTGTCGGCTGATGGAGCTGCCGGCTGATCCCAAGGACTACGTGCGCCGGGCGTACGACCAGATCTCGTACCTCTACCGCGCCGACGACGCGGCCGTCGGGAAGTACGAGCCGTGGCTCGCCGGCCTGCAGGCGCGGCTGCCCGCCAGGGCCGACGTGCTCGACCTCGGCTGCGGCTGTGGCATACCCGTGTCTCGCGAGCTGGCCCGCGCCGGGCACACGGTGACCGGTGTCGACCTGAGCGCGGTCCAGGTCGAGCGGGCCCGCGCGCTGGTGCCGAACGCGCGGTTCGTCCGCGCCGACGCCGGGACGGTCGAGTTCGCCGCCGGATCGTTCGACGCGGTGGCCTGCCTCTACCTGCTGATCCACCTGCCACCGGAGGAGCAGCCGCGGCTGCTCCGGCGGATCGCCGGATGGGTGCGGCCGGGCGGCTGGCTGGTGGCGCTGACCGGCTACCACGCCTGGACGGGGTACGAGCCGGGCTGGCTCGGCGGCCAGGCCACGATGTGGTGGTGCAACGCGGGCGCCGGCACCTACCGCCGGTGGATCCGCGCGGCGGGCTTGGACCTCGTCGACGAGGAGGACGTCACCGTAGGCCGTAGCGGCCTGGCCGTGTTCTGGGCCAGGCGCCCTGAGCAGCTCTGAGAGAGCCGGACAGACCTAGGCCGTGTTTCGAAGTCGGGCGTGTCGTGATCGTCGACAAGTGAGGTCTCCGGTAGAGGGGTTCATCGACCAAGACGAACCTCATACGCGGAGACCTCGT